>CAYZQZ010000451.1:0-3635 GCA_964480235.1 uncultured Reyranella sp.
TGCTGCGCAAGAAGGGCAAGCTGCCCGGCATCACGGTGCGCCACACCTATGCCCTTGAATACGGCACCGATACGATCGAGATCCAGGCCGACGCGGTCGACAAGGGCAAGCGGGTCGTGCTGGTCGACGATCTGCTGGCGACCGGCGGTACCATGGCGGCCGCCGTCACCTTGCTCGAGCAGGTGGGCGCGGTCGTACCGGCTGCAGCTTGCATCATCGAGCTGACTTTTCTCGAAGGCCGCAAGCGGCTGCCGGTGCCGGTCGAGGCGTTGCTGAAATACGACTCCTGATCAAGCGATCTATCGCTGATCGGCGCGATTGAAGGCGCCGGCGCCGTCGGGCAGCACCGCGAACGAGGAGATCACCTGCGCGATCGGCTCGTCCGATCCCTCGGCGAACAGTTCGACTTCGCCGAAGGCGACGCTACGTCCGGTCTTCGTTACCCTGGCGATACCGATCACGTCGCGCCGTACGGCGGCGCGCATGAAATTCGTTGTCTGCGAGATCGTCGCCAGAGTGGCGAAGCGCCCGAGCGTCTCGCAGATCGCCAGCACCATGATCGTGTCCGCCATCGCCATCATGGCCTGACCGATCACCACGCCGCCGGGCCGTGCCACGTGGTCGCTGTAGGGCAGGCGAGCGCGCACGCCCTCGGCTGCCACCTGTTCGATCCCGAGATTCAGTTCCCAGATCCAGGGGCCGAAATTGCCGCCCGGAGAGACCTGGGTCTGTGCCGATTCCAACGTGAAGAATCCCATAGGGGGTTCATGCTAGCATGGTGCCCGGAGGAAAGATGGTTTCGATTCCAGAGTGCTTTTCAGAGAGCTATGCCGAGGCGCGGGCCAAATTCTGTGGTGCGGCTGCCGAGGCCGGCGGCGCGCTCCGCTCCTGGCACAATCCGCACGCCCGAGGGCCCAACGGCGAGGCACTCTATCTCGATACCGCACGCTTCGGCCCGGCCGATGCCGCGAATATGCTGGTGCTGATCTCGAGCACACACGGCGTCGAGGGCCATTGCGGATCGGGCGCGCAGATCGCCTGGCTGCGCACTGGCGGGCCGGCCAAGCTGCCCAAGGACACCGGCGCGTTGATCGTGCACGCGATCAACCCCTACGGCTTCGCCTGGACGCGCCGGGTAACCGAGGACAACGTTGACCTCAATCGCAATTTCGTGGACCACGACAAGGCTTATCCGAAGAACGACGGCTATGCCGCCCTGGCAGACGCTCTGCTGCCGAGGAGCTGGAATGAAAAAGGCCTCGCCGAAGCACAGCGCGTCCTCGACGCCTATGCCCAGCAGAACGGCGCCTTCGCACTTCAGGGGGCCATAACCGGCGGCCAGTACAGTCATCCCGACGGCATCTTCTACGGCGGCAGCCGGCCGGGCTGGAGCAACCGCACGATCCGCGCTGTGGCCCGCGAGGAACTGGGCAAGGCCCGCCAAGTGGCGGTGATCGACTTCCACACCGGGCTGGGCCCGTTCGGCCATGGCGAACTGATCTGCGCCGTGCCCCCGACGGCGAAATCGTTCGCTCGGGCCAAGGCCTGGTACGGCGGCGAGATGACGTCGCCTGAGGGCGGCACCTCGACCTCTGCGATCGTGGTCGGCGTCATGACCGACTGCTTCCCGCAGGAACTGCCCGACGCTGCGGTGACCCCGATCGCCATCGAGTACGGCACCTATTCGGTGCCCGAGGTTCTGAACGCGGTCCGCGCCGACAACTGGCTGCACCAACGCGGTGACCTCAAGTCCGACCTCGCCCGCACGCTCAAGGCCGACATGAAGGAGCGCTTCTTCCCGGCCGGTGCCAAGTGGCGGGAAATGGTCTGGACTCGCGCCGACCAGACGATCGGCTGGGCGCTGAAGGGCATGGCCGGTGGCTGAAGCCTCGCCGCGCTTCGACCGTGACTGACGTCGCGGCACCTCCGACCGCGGATCCCGCACGGCTGCGGCTGTGGCGGGCGCTGCAGCGCGCCCCCCTGTTCTCCGACCTCGACGCCGCCAGCATGGCCGCCATCGAGCGCGAGATGACCTTGCTGAACCTGCCGGGCGGCACGCCGCTTTTCCATCAGGGTGAGAACGCCGACGCCGTCTTCGTCGTCGCCAGCGGCTGTCTCGGCGTGTTCCGCCACGATGAAGGCGATGCCCCGGAAGAACCCAGCCTGATCGCCGAGATCACGCCCGGCAACATCGTGGGCGAGATGTCGCTGCTCTCGCACACCATGCGCACGCGCAGCGTCGCGGCGCTGCGCGACAGCGAGGTCTGGCGTCTTTCGCGTTCGAGCTTCGATTCCCTCACGACGCACCATCCCGAGGTGCTGCCGGCGCTGATGCGCAACATCGCGCTGCGCAATGCCATGGGACCGGCCAAGCGGCGTCGCCAGCCGCGGACCTTCGCCCTGCTGCCCACCGGACCCGATGTCCCGTCCGCCCGCTTCGCGGTGCTGTTGTCGGCGGCGCTGGGCCGCATCGGCGATCAGGTCCAGATGCTGGGACCGGAGTCGCAGCGCCGTGAGCCCGACTGGTTCGCGCGCTGCGAGATGGATTCGGCCTTCGTCCTCTATCGGGCCGACGCCACCCTGACGCCCTGGACCCAGCTCTGCCTGCGCCAGGCCGATTGCCTGGTCGTGGTACGCAACGCCGACAACGACCAGCCGACCCGAGTCCCGTTCGAAATCGAGAGCATGCCTCCGGGCGCGGTGTTCCACCGCCGCCGCGAGCTGGTCCTGCTGCATGAGGGCCATGACCCGCCTTCCGGCTCGACGGCACCGCTGCTGGCCGGCGGCGCGTATGGCCAGCACCATCACGTGAGGCTCGACCTGCCGTCGGATTTCGACCGGCTGGCGCGTCTGATCACCGGTCATGCCGTGGGTGTGGTGATGGCGGGCGGCGGCGCGCGCTCCTTTACGCACATCGGCGCGATCAAGGCCTTGCGGGCGTCGGGCGTGCCGGTCGACCTGACCGGCGGTACCAGCATGGGCGCGATCGTCGCCGCCGCGGTCGCCGCCCGCTGGAGCGACGAGGAGATGCACGAGCGCTTCCGACGGGCCTTCGTCGAGGCCAACCCGCTCAGCGACTACACCTTTCCCTTCGTGTCGATGTTCAGCGGCCGGCGGGTGACGCGATTGCTGCGTTCCGCGTTCGGCGAGAAGGACATCGAGGACCTGATCCTGCCCTTCTATTGCATCACCGGAAACCTCACGACCTCGACCGCCGACTGCCACACTAACGGCCGGCTGTGGCGCTGGCTCCGCGCCTCGGTCTCGCTGCCCGGCGTGCTGCCGCCGTTCAACGACGCCGGCAACGTCCATGTCGACGGCGGTGTGATCGACAATTTCCCGGTGCGCCCGATGCGGCGACTTGGGCGCGGCACGACCATCGGCATCGATATCGATACCGGCGGCGCGCTGTCGGCCGGCGCTGGCGCCGGCGTCGATGATTCGTGGTCGGCGTGGGAGTTCTTCAGGCGCCTGGTCTGGAAGCGCAAGGAGACGCTGCCGATCCCGTCGATCGTGCGCATCCTGCTGCGCTCGGCGCTCATTGCCAGCGCGGCGCGCGCCATGGAAGACCGCGCCGCGGCCGACCTGCTGATCGTACCTCCGATGACCAGCTACGACCTGCTCGACGGCGTGCC
>CAYZQZ010000452.1:0-3628 GCA_964480235.1 uncultured Reyranella sp.
GATCTTGAGCGAGATGTCCTGCAGGATCGGCGGGCCGTCGACGCGATAGCGGAAGGTCACGTGATCGAAGGCGATCTCGCCCTTGATCGGGGGCAGCGCGGCCCGCGAGGCGCTGTGCGTCGGCTCGGCCGGCGTGTTGAGGATGTCGCCCAGGCGGGCGACCGAGATTCGCGCCTGATGGAAGTCCTGCCAGATCTGGGCGAGCCGCAGGATCGGCGCGCTGACGCGGCCGGCCAGCACGTTGAAGGCGACCAGCTCGCCGACCGTCAAGTAGCCGTCGATGACCTGCCGCGCGCCGACATAGAGGATGGCGGCGGCCGCCAGCTTGCTGATCAGCTGGACGGCGTTGCTCGCGGAATTACCCAGACTGAGCACGCGGAAGCTGGCGCTGACATAGCCCGCGAGCTGCTCCTCCCAGCGGCGCTGCATCTGCGGCTCGACCGCCATCGCCTTGAGCGTCTCCACGCCGGTCAGCGATTCGACCAGGAAAGCCTGGTTCTCCGCGCCCAATTTGAACTTCTCCTCGAGGCGGCGATGGAACAGCGGCGTAAGCCCGAACGAGATCAGGCCGTAGAGCGGCAGCGACGCCACGACGATCCAGGTCAGCGTGGCCGAATAGACGAACATGATGCCGATGAAGACCAGGGTGAAGAACAGGTCGATCGTCAGCGTCAGCGCCGAGCTGGTGAGGAAGTTGCGGATGTTCTCGAGTTCGCGGACGCGGGCGACGGAGTCGCCGGCGCGGCGCGTCTGGAAGTAGGCCAGCGGCAGGGCGAGCAGGTGGCGGAACAGCCGCGCGCCCAGCTCGACGTCGATGCGATTGGTGGTGTGGGCGAACACATATCCGGACATCAATTTCGTCACCCACGAAGAGGTCAAGGCGGAACAGTACTACGCGACCTACTGCATCGGCCTGTTCTTCGACGACAAGGAGTTCACTTTCCAGCCGTGCGACTTCCGGTATGTCGGCCTGCATCGCACCGCGGGCTACATCCTCGGAGTCGATCCGACCGAGGTGCCGCCCAAGCTCGTGATGTCGGACGATTCGCGGCCGATCCCCGAACCCTATGTCTGCATCGCCGCGCAGAGCACGACGCAATCGAAGTACTGGAACAATCCGGAGGGCTGGCGTGCGGTCGTGAAGATGCTGAAGGACGCGGGCTACCGCGTGATCTGCATCGACCAGAAGCCGGCGCACGGCATCGGCCTCGTGTGGAACCAGATCCCGCACGGCTGCGAGGACGAGACCGGCGAGCGTTCCCTGCAGGAGCGGGCGCGCTGGCTGAAGCACTGCGATTTCTTCATCGGCCTGTCGAGCGGCCTGTCGTGGCTCGCCTGGGCGGCGGGTTGCCCGGTGGTGATGATCTCGGGCTTCACCCATCCGCTGAACGAATTCGCCACGCCCTACCGCGTGATCAACTATCACACCTGCAACAGCTGCTGGAACGATCCGCATCTGCGGTTCGACCACAAGGACTTCCTGTGGTGCCCCCGGCACAAAGACACGCCGCGGCAATTCGAGTGCACGCGCCTGATCACCGCCGACCAGGTGAAGGCCGTCATCCGCACGGTGCCGCAATTCGCCAGGATGGAGGCGAAGGCCGCTGCCGCGGCCGGCGAGCCCGCGTCGAAGCGAGCCTAGCCCGAGAGCGCTATTCGGCCGCCATGGCAGTCGCCGGGTCGGCAGCTTTCACCCCGAAGGCCTTGCGCAGCGAGGCCTTGGCTGCTTCGATCAGTTCGGTTGCCGAGCTCCGCCTCCACCCTCGGAAACTCCGGAAACACCAGCAGCGGCGTGCTGACCATCACCGACGGCACCGACACCGCCACGCTCAACCTGATCGGCCAGTACACCGCGGCAAGCTTCACGCTCGCCTCGAACGGCGCCGGCGGCACCCTGGTCTGGGATCCGCCGGTGGCTCAGGACCAGACGATCCTCGTCGCATCGCATCACGGCTGAGGTCCCGGCGCTCAGCCGGAGTCACCAGCGCGCGGCGGGCCGCCATCGTTCGACGCGGGGCAGGGTGGGGCGAAATCGCCGCACCGCCAGCAGCGCCAGCGCCGCGTAGATCAGGAACAACACGACCTGCACGGCATCAATGACTGCCGGCTGTGCATGGGGCCGCAGCACCTCGAGCTTGGCGAAGGCCTGGAACACGCCGATCACGCCGTTCAGCCACAGCACCGTCAGGCAGCCGGTCGTGTAGATCCAGCGCCAGGCGCAGGCGAGACGATGAACGTAGAGCGCGGCGAAGGTTGGCAGCAGCACCAGCGCCGTGATGAAGCCGAGCTTGTGGCCCATGCCGAACCGGTTCGACGGGAAGGCGAGTCCGGTCAGAGTGGCGAACAGGATCGACCAGAGAAAGAGCGCCGCGACGCCCGGCATCGCCCGGGAGGAAAGGAAGCCCGCCGCAACGACCAGGCCGGCCGCGAGAGCGACCAGGCTCAGCACGACATGCAACACGGTGAAGGCGGGCAGGGACAATCCCAGGATCACGGCGCTCTCGTTGGTCAATGCTTGCGTCATCCCTTGCGGGTGACGATGGCTTCGAAGTATTCGCCAGGCGCCACGAAGGTGCCATCGCGTGCGGTGTTGAAGCGGGTGAGCAGGCCGTTGATGTCGGCCTCCAGACCATTGCGCGCCGGCGGATCGAGCGCTGCGAAAGCCTTCAGCACCGGTCCGTAGTAGGTGCGGAAGATCTCCAGCCAGTGCGCCGCCGACCTGTAGCGGAAGACGAAGTGCCGCGACTGGCCGGTGACCGCCGCCTGCTTGCCGAACAGCGCCTCGAGATGCGGGGCGGTACCCCACAGCGCCGGCGACTTCACGCCCGGAGCGGGCGGGATGTATTTGCCGATGGTCTTGAAGAGCTGGCCGATGAAGCTCTCCGGCGTCCAGTTGGCCATGCCGATGCGGCCGCCGACTTTGACGACGCGCAGCATCTCGGCGGCGGCCTTCTCCTGGTTCGGCGTGAACATGACGCCGAAGGTCGAGAGCACGACATCGAAGCTCTGGTCGGGGAAGGGGAGCGCTTCGGCGTCGGCTTCCTGGAAGGCGACGGAGAAGCCGTCGGCCTCGGCGCGCTCGCGCCCGCGGTCGAGCAGGCTCGCGACGTAGTCGGTCGACACCACCTCGGCGAAGCGCCTTGCGGCGGCGAGTGTGGCGTTGCCGCTGCCCGCGGCGACGTCGAGCACCCGGTCGGTCGAGCGCAGGTCGATCGCCTCGCAGAGAGACTCACCCACGATCTGCAGGGTATTGCCGACGACGGCATAGTCGCCGGAGCTCCAGGCGGCCTGTTGGCGGCCCTTGATCGCGCTGAGGTCCAGGGTGCTGGCGGCCGGCGTGGCGGTGGCCAGGGCTTTGGGGGCAAGAGGCAGGTTCATGACGGCATCCCTCCGTTTCATGTCGCCGGGGCGGCGGCACGGCTTGCTACTTAGGGCTGCGCTCGCTAAGTCCGAATGATCGGGCGTCCGCTTCGCTTGATGCGGCGTCCTTTTCCAGCTGGGGATGTTCTGTGGCCTCGGATGCCTTGTCGGACGTTCTGAAGACCGTGCGCCTCACGGGCGCCACATTCTTCGACGTGATCGCGCGCGCGCCGTGGTGCGCTGAGCAACCGACGCGCGAGCAGGTGCT
>CAYZQZ010000453.1:0-3624 GCA_964480235.1 uncultured Reyranella sp.
GCACGCCGACGATGAAGCCACCGATCACCGCACCGCCCGGATTGCCAATGCCACCCACCAGGGCGCTGGCGAAGGCATAGAGCAGGATGCCGCCCATCATGTTGGGGTCGAGATAGACGATATGCGCCACCATGATGCCGGCCACCGCTCCGACCGCTGCGGCGAGGCCCCAGCCGAGCGCCAGCATCCAGTCGACCCGCACGCCGACCAGGCGCGCCATCGACGGGTTCTGTGCCGCGGCTCGCATGGCAAGGCCGAGCGGCGTATAGCGGAAGAACACGAACAGCAGGCCGAGCACGATCAGGGTGACCATCACGACGCCCAGCTGATGCGGCCCGATCACGCCGGCGATACCGAAGCTCGACTTGGGAAACGGCGAGGGAAATTCCTTGATCAGATAGCTCCAGATCGCGCCCGCCATCGAGTTGCAGATCGCCAGCAGGCCGATAAACACCACCACAACGGAAAGGACCGGGGCGTTATGCAACGGTCGCAGGACGATCCGCTCGATCAGCACGCCAAGGATGAAAGAGGCGACCACGGCGATCACGAAGGCGACCCAGAAGTTCAGCCCCCAACTCATGAGCTGCCAGCTGATGTAGGTCGAGAACATCGCCATCTCGCCCTGGGCGAAATTGATGTGGTCGGTCGAGACGTAGATCATGACCAGCGCCAGCGCCACGCAGGCATAGATGGCGCCGTTGGCGAGGCCGGAAGCGATCTGCTGAAGGAACTGTTCCATTTCGGCGCGCCTCAGTAACCGAGATACGATTTGCGGATTCCCTCGTCGTTCTTCACGACGTCGGACTTGTCGGCCATGACGACGTGGCCGGTCTCCAGCACGTAGGCGTAATCCGCCAGATCGAGCGCCAGCGCGACGCTCTGCTCGACCAGCAGGATGCTGACCTTCTCCTCCTCGTTGATGCGGCGCAGGATGCGGAAGATCTCCAAGACAATCAGCGGCGCCAGGCCGAACGACGGCTCGTCCAGCAGCATCAGCCGCGGCTTCAGCATCAGCGCGCGGGCGATCGCCAGCATCTGCTGCTCGCCGCCCGAAAGGGTCCCGGCCTGCTGCTGGATGCGCTCCTTCAGTCGCGGAAAGTACGAGAATACCCGCTCCCGCTCCTGCTCGACGCCCTGCTTGTCCTTGCGCGTGTAGGCGGCGATCCGAAGGTTTTCGTCGACTGTGAGCGTCGTGAAGGTGCCGCGGCCCTCCGGCACGTGCGCGATGCGCTGGCGGACGATCTCTTCGGTCGGCCGGCCCGTGATGTCCTGGCCCGCGAAGCGGATCGTCCCTTCGGTGCGCACCATGTTGCAGATCGCGCGGAGAGTCGTCGTCTTGCCGGCGCCGTTCGCGCCCAGCAGGGTGGTGATGCCGCCCTCGGCGATGTCGAAACCGAGATCGAACAGGACCTGAGTCTGGCCATAGAACGCCTTCAGGCCCTTCACTTCCAGCAGCGCCGCCATTTACGAAGTCCCCAGGTAGGCGCGGATCACTTCCGGATCGCGCTGAACTTCCGCCGGAGTCCCGTCGGCGATCTTCTTGCCGAAATCGATGGCCACCACCTTGTCCGACACCGACATGACGAGGCTCATGTGATGCTCGACCAGCAGCACCGTGACGTGCTGGGTGTCGCGTACTCGTTTGATCTGGCCCTTCAGCACCTCGATCTCTTCGTGGTTCAGGCCGGCCGCCGGCTCGTCGAGCAGCAGCAGCTTGGGGCTCGACGCGAGCGCACGCGCCAGTTCGACCCTCTTGCGAATGGGGAACGGCAGGCCGCCGGCCAAGGCATGGGTGAACGGCTTGAGATCCATGAAGTCGATCAGTTCGACCGCCCGTTTGGCGATCTGCTCTTCCTCGACCTTGACCTTGGGCACGCGGATCGCGTTCTCGAAGAAACTGGTCGTACTGCGGCTGTGACAACCGACCTTGACGTTGTCGAGCACCGACAACTTGTCGAACAACGCCACGTTCTGGAAAGTGCGGCCGATGCCGATCTGGGGAATGTCGTGACGCGGCCGGTCGAGGATCGACTTGCCCTCGAACAGCACGTCGCCCGAGTTCGGCGTATAGAGCCGGCTCAGGCAGTTGAAGAGAGTCGTCTTGCCCGCGCCGTTGGGGCCGATCAGGCCCGCCACCTGGCCGGGAAACACATCGAAGGTGACGCCATCGAGGGCAATGATGCCGCCGAAGCGAACCGAGACATTGCGCACGCTGAGCAGCGGCGAGCCGCGGGATGAAGTCGGTTCTGCCATGTTCAAACCGGTTTCGCGGACGACCGAATCAACACGTCGATCGCGCGAAATTACCCTTGCCTCCCAAATACTTGCGACCCTTCTCCGAGGTCGGCACGCGGCGCACGATGGCCCATCCCGTGGACGCGCGCAACCCCATTGCCACCGCGCCATGCTTTCGACGCGATTGCGTCGCAGGCTGGTACCGTAGAGCGGACGTTGACATAGGACTCATGGCCGCCGATACGACTTTCCCCTCTCGTTACGCGAGCCGCCGTCGATGAGCCGTCTCCTTGTTTCCTTCTCCCTCGCCGCAGCCGCGGTGACCTTGCCCATGGCGGCAATGCCCGCCGCCGCGCAGACGTCGCCAACTCAAGGGTGGCCTCAGAACAAGCCGCCGGCCCAGGCCGCACCGCCGCAGGCACAGCCCGCACCGAAGACTCCGGCGCCCGCCCAAGCGGCTCCCGCGCCGGCCCAGGGCGCCGTGGCGCCGGTGCCGCTGCCGATCTGGTTCCACGAGATCGACACGGCGAAGAAGGGCGAGGTCACGCGCGCGGACTTCGTGAAATACCGCATGAAGACGTTCGAGCAGCTCGACGCCAACAAGGACGGTAAGCTGTCGCTCGAGGAATTCCTCAAGGTCGCCGAGGCACCTTTCACCACCGACTCGCCCGGCCTTCCGCCGCTCGCCGAGCGCCAGGCGCGCGCGCGCCAGGAATTCCTGAACCTCGACACCAACCGCGACGGCTTTATCGAGCGTCCCGAGGCCGAAGCGTTGGTCCATGCCGAATTCAACAACTACGACACCGACCGGGACAACAAGGTCACCGAACCCGAACTGCGCCTGATCGTACAGCGCTCGCTCGCCCGCGAGGCTGCCGCGCGTCAGCAGGCCGAAGCGCAACGCCGCCAGGGCATGATGACGATCAACGATTTCATCGACATGCAGTTGCGCAGCGCCGACCAACTCGACAAGAACGGCGACGGCAGGATCAGCCAGCAGGAATACATCACCCTGGCGGGGCCCGCCGACGGCCCGCAGGCCCAGGGCCTGCCGCCGTTCGAGTTGCGCAAGAAGATCTCCCTGGTGAAGTTCGGCGAGATCGACACCAACAAGGACGGCATCCTGGACCGCGTCGAACTTACCGCCCACGCGGTGAACCAGTTCACGCAGATGGACCTCAACAAGGACCACTTCCTGAACGAGGAAGAGTTCCAGAAGTCGCAGGAAGCCGAGCAGCAGAAGCTGCGTGCCCTCGTCCAGACAATGGCCCCGGCCCCCGCTCCCGCCCAGCAGCCGCGTCCGGCGCCCGCTCCCGCTCCGGGTCAGGGCCGTCCCAACGCGCCCGCGGCAGGCGCGCCGGCGGCCCCGCAGGGCCTGGCTCCCGG
>CAYZQZ010000454.1:0-3624 GCA_964480235.1 uncultured Reyranella sp.
TCGTGCGCCGTCACGGCCGGGGCGGGGCCGTCGAAGCGTTCGATCTCGACCAGACAGGTCTGCGCGATGCATCCCTGGCTGAGCTTCGACGCACCGATGTCGAGGGTAAGCGCATTTGGGTTGCCGTGCTTCTCCAGCGGCCGGTTGGAGCCCGCGTCTTCCGGGTCGAACCATGCGCCGGTCGACAGCTGCACTACGCCACGGCGAATTCGGTCGCTCAGCCGCGCTGCCGCCAGGCACGCACCACGATCGTTGAATACGCGCACCAGGTCGCCGTCGGCAATGCCGCGCGCACGGGCATCGTCGGGATGCAGCGTGATCGGCTGGCGGCCTTTCACTTTGGTCGACTTGGCGTGCGGCGAGTGGTCGAGCTGGCTGTGCAGCTTGTCGGCCGGCTGGTCGGACAGCATGTGCAGGGGAAAGCGCTCGGCCTTCTTGGCCCCGAGCCATTCGATCGGCTCGATCCAGGTCGCGTGGCCGGGACAGTCGTCGTAGCCGAAGGAGGCGATTTTCTCCGAGAAGAGTTCTATTTTGCCCGAGGGGGTCTTCAGCTTGTTTGCCGCAGGGTCGGCGCGGAACTTGGCCAGCATGACCGGCTCGCGCTCCTGGCCCCTCGCTTCCGTGATGCCGGCTTCCCAGAACTCCGCAAACTCCGGAAACTCGACGCCCGACTTGGCCGACTTCTCGCGGGCCTCCTCATACAGGTGCGAAAGCCACTGCATCGTATCGCGGCCCTCGGTGTAGACCGCCTCGGCACCCAGCCGGCGCGTGATCTCGGAGAAGATCCAGTAGTCGTCGCGCGCCTCGCCGATCGGCGCGCGCGCCTTCTTCATGGCGATCAGGTACGGTTCCTTGCGCGCATAGCCGATGTCGTCGCGTTCCAGCCCGGTGGTGGCGGGCAGCACGATGTCGGCCATCTTCGCCGACGGCGTCCAGAACTGCTCGTTGAAGATGATCGTCTCGGGCTTGCGCCAGGCCTGGCGAAGCCGATTGAGATCCTGGTGGTGGTGGAAGGGATTGCCGCCCGCCCAGTAGATCAGGCGGATGTCGGGGAAGGTGATGTCCTGTCCGTTGTAGGGGATCCTGGCGCCAGGATTGAGCAGCATGTCGGTGAAGCGCGCGACCGGGATGAAGTCCGACACGGCGTTCGTGCCTTGCGACAGGGTCGGGCCGGAGAAGCGCACCGTGTCGCTGCCCATGATGTTGGTCGGCCCGTAGCTGGCGCCGAAGCCGCCGCCCGGCAGGCCGATCTGTCCCAGCATGCAGGCGAGCGTCACCAGCGCCCAGAACGGCTGCTCGCCGTGGTGGCTGCGCTGCAGCGACCAGTTGATGTTCACGGTCGTGCGCGTCGCCGCCATCTCGCGCGCGAGGCTGCGAATGCGGCTCGCCGGAATGCTGGTGATCTTCTCGGCCCATTCCGGCGTCTTGTCGGCCAGGGAGGGGGCGAACTTGTCGAAGCCGACGGTGCAGCGGTCGAGGAACTCCCTGTCGTGCAGGTTCTCGGTCAGAAGCACGTGGCACAGCGCCAGGATCAGCGCGGCGTCGGTGTTGGGCCGGATCTGCAGCCATTCGACCCCGCCGCCGGTATCGAGATCCTCGGCGGTCGGTGTGACGTTGATGAAACGCACGCCCTTGGCGTTCATGCCGTAGAGACCGGGCTTCAGCCGGTGAACCATCGCGCCGCCGGCGTTGATCTGGGCGTTCTTGCGCGGCGCGCCGCCGAAGGTGACGAACAGCTTGCAGTGCTCGGCCAGCACGTTCCATGTCGTGTGCATGGACATCAGGTCTTCCATGCCGGCCACGATGTGCGGCATCAGCACGCGTGCAGCGCCGAGGCTGTAGGAATCGACGTGGCGCACGTAGCCGCCGAGTGCGTTCAGGAAGCGATGAACCTGGCTCTGCGCGTGATGGAAGCGGCCCGCGCTCGACCAGCCGTATGAGCCGCCGAAGATCGCGCGATTGGTGTGCGCGTCTCGCACGCGCTTGATCTCGTTGGCGACGAGATCGAGCGCCTCGTCCCACGGCAGTTCGACAAAGGGTTCCTGTCCGCGCTTGTCGCTCGCGGCGCCCGGGCCGTGCTCGAGCCAGCTCTTGCGCACCGCCGGCCGGCGCACGCGCAAGCGCGCCACTTCGTCCGATAGCATGTGCAACCCGATCGGCGAGGGATCGGGATCCTTCGAGAAGGGATGCAGCCGCATCGCCTCGCCCTTGTCGTCGTATTCGACTTCATAGACGCCCCAGTGGGCGGTCGTGAGGGTGCGCTGGTGGGTCATGACGCCGATCTTGGGTGAGAGGATCTCGGGTCGAGGCGGAGACTCAACTGGATGCGGATTTGGCGGTGGCGAGAAACCTGTCGACGGCAGCCGGGTCGGTATCGAACGCCGTCACCAGCCGGAAGGCACGCTCGCCCGGCCGGTCGGACGGCCAAGGATGATACTGGGCGCCGGCGGCCTGCAAGGCATCGTGAATATGCGCCGGCAGGACGACGAAGATCTCGTTGGCGTCGACCCGGTACAGGAGCTGAACGCCCTTGAGGGCCGTCAGTCCGGCGACCAGCCGCCGCGCCATGGTGTTGGCGTGGCGGGCGTTGGCGAGCCACAGCCCGTCGGCGAAGTAGGCGTCGAGCTGCGACGACAGCAGCCGCATCTTGGAGAACAGATGTCCGCTGCGCTTGCGCCGGAACTCGAACTCGCGGGCAAGCTCGGGATTGAAGAAGACCACGACCTCCGCGCCCATCGCGCCGTTCTTGGTGGCGCCGAGGCTCAGCACGTCGATGCCGGCCCGCCACGACAGCTCGGCCGGTGAGCAGCCGACGAACGACAGCGCATTGGCGAAGCGGGCGCCATCCATGTGCAGCTTAAGCCCGTGGCGGCGGGTGCAGGTCGAGATCGCGGCGATCTCCTCGGGCGCATAGGTCGTGCCGCACTCGCTCGCCTGGGTGATCGACACCGCGGCCGGCTGGGGATGATGCACCACGCCATAGACCGGCTGCGCCAGGGCCTCGGCGAGCTTCTTGACGTCGATCTTGCCGTTGGCGCCGTCGATCAGGGTGAGATGCGCGCCGCCGGTGAAGAACTGCGGCGCGTTGGCCTCGTCGACCGCGATGTGCGCGGCAGGATGGCAGAAGATCGTGCCCCAGGGCGGCGTGCAGCAGGACAGCGCCAGCACGTTGGCCGCACTGCCCGTCGCCACCGGATAGGCCAACAGTTCGGGCCGCTCGAAGATGTCGCGCAGGCGCCGTTCGACCCGCTGGGTCCACTCGTCGGCGCCGTACGAGAAGGCCGTGCCCGAGGTGAAGGCGCGTCCGACCGCCTCGATGATCAGCGGATGGGCGCCGACCTCGTTGTCGCTGCGGAGGTTGATCAACGGCCGGCTCCCGGCGGGAATTCGATGGTGCCCAGCAGCTGGCCGGTGCGCGGATCGACGATATAGGCGGAGGCGGTGCCGCCCTGGGCTTCGACATGAACGATCAGCTGGTCGCCTGCGGTTTGCATCGAGACGACTTTGGCGCCGGACGGCAGGGCGATGCGCTGCGCGAAGCCCTTGCTGACGACCGCTGGCGGGGCTGCACCGGAGGCGTTAGACATGCGACGCGCGATCTCGGCCGCGACGACGATGAAGCCG
>CAYZQZ010000455.1:0-3623 GCA_964480235.1 uncultured Reyranella sp.
GTTGGCCTGCTCGATGCGCTCCTTGAGGTGGTCGAGCAGCTTCTGCGAGGTCCAGAGATCGTTGAAGCGGGTGTTGAACCGCGCCTTCACGACGCCAGGCGCGATGTTGGTCGCGCTGTTGCCGACGTCGATCGTGGTGAACTGCAGCGAGGTCGGCTGGAAGTGGGTGCTGCCCTGGTCGATCGGCGCGCGAATCAGCGCCTCGACGATCGCCGTGGCGCGATGGATCGCATTGTCGAGCCGGTCGGGATAGCCGACATGCCCCTGCACGCCGCGGATCACCAGGTCGACCGTCATGCTGCCGCGGCGGCCGATCTTCATCATGTCGCCGAACTTCTTCGACGACGTCGGCTCGCCGACCACGCAGGCGTCGATCGTCTCGCCACGCTCGGCCAGACGCTTCAGCATCTTGGTCGTGCCGTTGACGGCCGGCCCTTCCTCGTCGCCGGTGATCAGCAGGCTGATCGAGCCGCCGAAGTTGGGGCCGCGCTTCTTGAGGAATCGCGCGCTCGCCTCGGTGAAGGCGGCGATCGCGCCCTTCATGTCGGCGGCGCCGCGACCGAACAGGTAGCCGGCCGACAGTTCGGCGGCGAACGGGCCGATCGTCCAGGACGAAAGGTCACCCACCGGCACCACGTCGGAATGGCCGGCGAAGCAGAAATGCCGGCCGTTGCCGTGCTTGTCCCGGCCGACCCGCGCGTAGAGGTTGGCGACGTCGTCGGTGCCCTTCTCCGTGAAATCCATGCGCTCGCAGCGGAAGCCGAGCGGCGTCAGCACCTTTTCGAGCAGTTGCAGGGCGCCCGCCTCGCGCGGCGTCACGCTCTCGCAACGCACCAGCGCGCGCGTCAGTTCGACCGTGTCGGTGCCGGAGGGAAGCAGGGTGTCGGGCATCGCCGGACACTACGCCCCCGCACCCCCCGAAGGCCATACCAGAAAAGGAAAGAGCGCCGGTTTGGCCATACCGGCGCTCATGAGGTGTTGAGAGGAAGATAGTCTTGTTTGCTTATTGAACTCGTTTCCTGTCGGGCGACCGGCCGGCCCCCGCCCTCAGGCGACCAGGCGATCCGCCTCCTGCAGGTTGACCGACACGAGCTGGCTGACGCCCTGCTCGGCCATGGTGACGCCGTACAGGCGGTCCATGCGCGCCATCGTCACGCGATGGTGGGTGATGATCAGGAAGCGCGTGTCGGTGCGGCCGGCGATCTCGTTCACCAGGCCGCAGAAGCGTTCGACGTTGAGGTCGTCCAGCGGCGCGTCCACTTCGTCCAGCACGCAGATCGGCGCGGGGTTGGTCATGAACACCGCGAACAGCAGCGACAGGGCGGTCAGCGCCTGTTCGCCGCCCGAGAGCAGCGACATCACCTGCAGCTTCTTGCCCGGGGGCGAGGCATGGATCTCGAGGCCGGCCTCGAGCGGATCCTCCGACTCGGTTAGCCGCAGCTCCGCTTTGCCGCCGCCGAACAGCTTGGTGAAGAGCTGCTGGAAGTGGCCACTGACCTGCTCGAAGGCGGCGAGGAAGCGCTCGCGGCCCTCGCGGTTCAGGCTCTGGATGCCCTGGCGCAGGCGGCCGATGGCGGCGACCAGGTCGTCGCGCTCGGTCGTCATGCCGGTGATCTGCTGTTCGAGCTCGTTGGCCTCTTCCTCGGCGCGCAGATTGACCGCGCCCATCGTCTCGCGCTCGTGCACGAGGCGCTCGAGGCGATGCTCGGCCTTGTCGAGTTCGGGCAGCTCTTCCAGCTTCTCGACCTCGGCCAGCGCCAGCACGCCGTCCGGCTCGCAGCGCAGCCGCTCGAGGATGCGCTCGACCACGGCCTCGCGATCCTTGGTCGCCTGCTCGACCAGGCCCTCGCGGCGGACCCGGCCCTCGCGTGCCTGGGCGAGCTCGCTCTCGGCCTGGCGCATCGCCTTGTCCGCCTCGCTGAGCTGCGTCTCGCCGATGGCGAGGCGGTCGGCCGCCTCCTGGCGGCTCGCCTCGGCCTTGGCGATCTCCTCGCCCAGCGCGATCTTCTTGGTCTCGATCTCGGCCGGCTTGGCGGCGAGCTCGGCGATCTGCTGGGCGATCTGCTCGCGGCGCTGGTCGAGCTCGACGATCTGGCCTTCGGCGTCGCTGAGGCGGGTGCTCCAGCTCGCATGGTCGTGCGCGATCTGACCGAGCCGCTCGACCCGCATCTCGGACTCGCGGGCGAGGCGCTCGCAGGCGGCTTCGGCCTCGACGAGGTTGGCGCGCAGCTCGGCGATGCGGGTACGCAGCGCGCCCGCCGTCACCCGGTCGGTCTGGGTGTCGGAGATCGCCGACAGGCGGGCCTGGCGGAAGGTGCGGCGCATCTCGGCGTCGGCCACGTCGGCCGACAGCTCGGTCATCGCCTGCTCGATGCCGGCCAGCCGCGTGCGCAGCTGGTCGGTCTGGCGCGACACCTGGGCATGCCGCTCGCGCGCGGCGGCCGCGACGGTCTCGGCGGCCGTGGTGGTTTCCTGAGCGGTGCGTTCGGCGGCGCGGGTCGCCTCGCCGGCGTCCTGGGTCTTGCGGCGCGAGGCCTCGCCCACGGTGCGCTCGTGCTCGCGCGCCTGCTCGACGCTGGTGCGCTCGACTTCACGCGCGGCCGCCAGCAGCGTCGATTCGTGATCAACCGCCTGCTGGGCGGTGTTCTGCTCGGCCGCCACGCCGTCGATCTGCTGGCGGATCTCGGCCAGGCGGTTGCGCTGGCTGAGCCGCACGGCGGCGGGCAGCGGCGCGCCGGCGCGCACGGTGTAGCCGTCCCAGCGCCACAGCGCGCCGTCGCGGGTGACCAGCTGCTGGCCGGGGCGCAGGCTCGATTGCAGCGCCGCGCCGGTCGCCTCGTCGGCGACCAGGCCGATGAAGGCGATGCGGCGGGCGAGTTCGGGCAGCGCCTTCACGTGCTCGGAGAGCGGTGTCGCGCCCTCGGGCAGGCTCGGGACGTCCATGTAGGGATCGAGCGGCAGCCAGTGGCTGGGCGCGCCGCGGTCGGACGAGGCTTCGAGGTCGTCGCCGAACGCGGCACCCAGCGCCTTCTCGAAGCCGGGCTCGACGTTCAGCGCATCGAGCAGCGGCGGCCACAGCGAATCGGCGGCCGACTGAAGCGCGGCGGCAACGCCGGCCTCCTCGGCCTTGAGCTTCATCAGCCGGCCGGCGATCTCGCGCAGCACATCGGTGGCTTCGGCGTGGCGGGCTTCCGCCGCCTGTCGTTCGGCGGCACGGGTGCGCTCGATCTCGAGGCGCTCGGCCTCGGCCTGGGCGACGGCAGCGCGGGCAGCCTCCGACTCGTAACGCTCGGACTCGCGGGCGGCATCGATCGCCTCCTGGCCGCGGCGGCGGGCCTCCTCGAAGGCGGTGCGGGCCTGTTCGAGGGCGGCTTCGACCTCGGCGAGCGCCGGCAGCGCCGACAGCTCGCCCTCGACCTGGCGCTGCTGGGCAGCGACTTCGTCGCGGCGCACCAGCAGGCGGCGGACACGGTCTTCCAGTTCGGCGACCTCGCGGCTCACGCTGTCGCGCAGCGCCTCGTCGTCGGCGATCTGGCGGGTCAGGCGATCATGCTCGCCTTCGGCGGCCGCGGTCTCGCGATGGGCTTCCTCGCGCGCGGTGCGGGCCTCCTCAGCGCGCTCGT
>CAYZQZ010000456.1:0-3609 GCA_964480235.1 uncultured Reyranella sp.
CGCCGACAACATGGGCCCGTATCTGCCCAACGCACTCGGCGCCACCGACACCACGCTGCTGCGCATGACCATGGCGCACGCCATGCTGGCCAACGGCGCCCGCGAGATCACGCCGTCGCTGGTCGATCGCGTGCAGGACCGCAACGGCAAGACGATCTACCGACACGAGCCGCGCCTCTGCGAGGGCTGCGGCGAGGCCGCCGCCGGCCAGAAGCCCGCGCCGCCGCGGATCGTCGACAACCGCCAGCCGTTCCACGATCCGGCGAGCGTCTACCAGGTCGTGCACATGATGCTGGGCGTCACGGTGCGCGGCACCGCCGGCCGCCTCGCCGCGCTCGGCCGCCCGATCGCGGGCAAGACCGGCACGACCAACGACGCCAAGGACAACTGGTTCCTCGGCAGCACGCCCGATCTCACCATCGGCATCTTCATCGGCTTCGACGAGCCGCGTACGCTTGGACCCGGCTCGTTCGAGACCGGCGGCGGCAATGCCGTGCCGATCTACGAGCAGATCGCCAAGTTCGTCTTCAAGGACAAGCCGCCGACGCCGTTCAGGATCCCGCCGGGCCTGCGTATGGTCCGCACCACCTACGAGGGCGGCGCGATCGACGAGGTCTTCAAGCCGGGCACCGAGCCCGGCGCCGACGGTGCGGTGACCTCGATCGACGGCACCTCCGGCGCGCTGACGAGCGGCGGTGCGGCGGGCGGCGCCGATCCGTCCTTCAGCAGTTCGGGCGGCAGTCCCGGTTCCGGCGGCGCGCGTCGCCCGGCGTTCAGCGGGACGGGCGAGACTTACTAAGAGGTACACCTCCCCGTTCAAATGGGGCGGAATATGCCGGGACCCCGCCGGCCCCTGCTTCAGGGAATGGCGAGGCGGCCGATGATCAGGGCGAGCAGGGCAACGGACGGATAGAAGGTGAGGCCGAAGCCCAGCGCCCGCGACGGCGCGCCGCTGGCATAGCCGCGCCAGAACAGCACCCGCCCGATCGCGAACAGCAGCGCAGCGGCCGGAATCGCGGCTTGCCAGCCGGGCGGCATGACGCTCGCCCAGATCAGGTGCACGGCCGTTGCCAGCACCGTCTGCTCGAGCGTGTTCTGCAGCATCGACTGCAGCAGGCGCACGCGCGCGGTGCCGGCCGAGAGGCCGCCGCCATCGATATCCTCCGGCGTGAAGAAACGATGGTTGGCGACCATCGCGATGTTGATGACGAGGCACACCACGATCGGCGTGTCCCAGGCCAATGCGAAGGCGAGCGGGGAGGTCTCGTGCGGCAGCAATCGACCGGGCGCGGCGGCGATCGCCAGCCCCAGCGTGGCGGCCGTGATGACGACGCCCGTCGCTGCGCCGCGCCGCACGCCTTTCTGGCTGGGCGTCAGCATGTCCGGCTCATGGTGCGCCTCCTGCCATTTGCCGAACCCTACTTCCTCGCCTCGATGCGGCCGTCGGGGGCGATGTCGACGGTTTTCAGCTTGGCGATGTAGGCCATGAGCTGCGCCGAGGTGAGCTGGCCGTTTTCGGCGTCGATCAGCTGCTTGCCCTTCGCCAGCACCGAGTAGCCGTCGCCGCCGCCCAGCAGGAAGTCGATGGTCGCTACCTTGTAGAGGCGCTCGGGGTCGAGCTTCTGGCCGTTGACCGTGACCTCGAGCACCCGCTGCATGGCAGGCTTCGCGGGATCGTAGGCGAAGCGCAGGCCCGAGACCTGCGGGAAGCGGCCGCCGCGGTCGGCGATGCGGCTGACGCCGTTTTCCAGTGCCAGCAGAAGGTCGCTGCCCTTGAGCTCGATCATCACCGTAATGTTGTTGAACGGCAGTTCGGTCAGCGCGTCGCGCCGCGTCAGCTTCGTGCCGGCGGGATAAACGCGGTCGCCGCGGATGCCGCCACCGTTCATCAGCCCGACCTCGGCGCCGGTGGCGTCGCGGATCGCGTCGGCGATCAGATCGCCGATTGCGGCCTCGGCCTCGCGCACTACCAGGCGCCGGCTGTCGAGCGGCTTCACCGTGGTGCCGATCTCGACGCTGAGTTCGGTCTCGAGCTGGTCGGTGTAGCGCTTCACCAGCACGGCGGTCTCCGCGTCGGGCGTGAGGCCCTGCACCGGCACCATGCGCCAGGCCTTCACGACGTCGACGGTCGGCGGATTGGCGGCGGAGCCGCCACGTCTGGTCACGAACAGGTCGATCACGCCGAGATAGCGCGCGTCGGCGCCTGCCTTGAAGATCAGCGTGTTGCCTTCGAGCATGGTCATCGGATCGTGGTCGTGCCCGCCCAGGATCAGCGAGATGCCCGGCACGCTGCCCGCGAGCTCGCGGTCCTCGGCGAAGTCGAGATGGGTCAGCGCTACGATCACGTCGGCGCCCTGGTCCTGCAGTTCCTTGACCGCGCGCACCGCCGTCTCCTTCCACGGGGCGAAGGAAACGGTCGGGCCGGGGCTCGAGGCGCGCGCCGTCTCCGGGGTCACCAGGCCGAAGAAGCCGACCTTCACGCCCGAATAGGTGCGCACGAGCGTGTCGGCGACACCCTCGAACGGGCGGCCGTTGCGCGTGAGGTTGGAGGCGATCCAGGTGAACTTCGATTCCTTGACGCGCTGGGCGAACACGTCCGGCCCGAAATCGAACTCGTGATTGCCGGGGACGGCCACGTCGATGCCGACCGCGTTCATCAGCTCGATCATCTGGGCGCCCTTGTGGAAGCCCGACATGATCGAGGGCGACAGCAGGTCGCCGCCGAAGGTGGTGACGATCGAATTGGGTGCCGCCGCGCGCTCCTTCTTGAGCAGAGTCATCAGCTGCGCGAACCCGCCCCAGCCGCGCGTCGGCACGATCTCGTAGTTGTCGTTGGTGTGCAGGAAGGTGATCCGGGTCGGCTCCTGCGCCGCGGCGGGCAGCCCCCACGTCAGGACGGGGGCGAGCAGGGCGGCGAGGAATGACGAAAGCAGGACGCGGCGATTCATGGCGGGGTCAATGTGCCATTGCGGAGGGCCGAGCGCACCTCACGGAAAGAGGCCTCAGGCGGCCAAGAAACCGAGCGCCTTTATCAGCACGTGAACGCTCATGTAGATCAGGATCAGCGAGCCCGCGGTCCAGGTGGCGGCCCGGATGTCATGGATCTGACCGGTGAAGTAGGCCGCGAAATGCAGGAGTCGGCTCGCGACATAGCCGTAAAGAACCCATGTCGCGAGCGTGAGCGAGGGCTCCGTCAGGATGTAGAGAAAGCCCGCGAACAGGAAGAACGGGATGTTCTCGAGGTCGTTCTGCATGATCCGGCGCACCCGCTCGACCCGCTCGTTGGGAGCGATCTGGCCGGGATCCGGGGCGGGATTGAGGGGCGTTCGCTTGAGGTCTTCCGGCGCGCGATAGCCGCCCTTCTCGGTGGTCATGCGCCAGACCGTAAGCCAGGCCATGGCGATCACCTTCAGGATCATCAGCGAGGCGGCAACGGCATAGGTCGCGAACAGCGGATTGCCGAGGCTGAGCCGGTCCATGTGTTCTTCCCCCGGTATTTCGGGGTGAATGTACACCGGGGTGGGCCAGGGTTTCCCCGATATATGAGCGGAGAGGGGGCTCCGAACGGGGTTGCAGCGCGCGGCGGGGGCTTTATAGCCCCCCGCCATG
>CAYZQZ010000457.1:0-3603 GCA_964480235.1 uncultured Reyranella sp.
CACGGGCAGGCCGGCCGCCGTAAGGCGGCGCTTCAGGGTCGCGGCGCGCTCCTGGTGGCGCACCCTGAGTTCGGGATGGCTGCTGACATGGCGGATACTGGCCAGCGCCGCCGCGGCGATGGCAGGAGGCATCGACGTCGAGAAGATGAAGCCCGAGCCGCAGGAGCGCACGAAGTCGATGGTCGCCTCGGTCGAGGCAATATAGCCGCCGACCACGCCGAACGCCTTGGCGAGTGTGCCCTGCACGATATCGACCTTGGCCAGCGCCCCGTCGCGCTCGGCAACGCCGGCGCCGCGCGCGCCGTACATGCCGACGGCATGAACCTCATCGAGATAGGTCAGGGCGCCATAGCGGTGGGCGAGATCGCAGAGTTCGGCGATCGGCGAGACGTCTCCGTCCATCGAGTATACCGACTCGAAGGCCACGATCTTGGCGGTCGAGGGATCGGCCGCCTTCAGCAGCTCCTCGAGGTGGCCGAGATCGTTGTGGTGGAAGATCTTGCGCGCCGCGCCCGAGTTGCGGATGCCGGCGATCATCGAGGCGTGGTTATAGGCGTCGGAATAAATCTCGCAGCGGGGCAGCATCGCGCCCAGCGTCTGCAGCGTGGTCTCGTTGGCGACGTATCCCGAGGTGAAGACGAGAGCGGCTTCCTTGTCGTGCAGGGCGGCAAGCTCGCGTTCGAGCGCCACATGCATGGTGTTGGTGCCGGAGATATTGCGCGTGCCGCCGGCCCCCGAGCCCTGGGCGCCGATCGCAGCCTGCATGGCCTCGATCACCGCCGGGTGCTGGCCCATGGCGAGGTAATCGTTGGAGCACCAGACCGTGACCTCGCGAACCTTGTCGTCCTGGTGGAAGCGGGCACGCGGGAAGGCGCCGACGATCCGCTCGAGTTCGGCGAATACACGGTAGCGACCCTCGTCCCGCAGACGGTCGAGGTGACCCGTGAAATAAGCCTGATAGTCCATTGCGTCCCGCGTTCTCCCGGGGCCGATCTTAATCAGCTTCGCCGTTTGCATGTCGGGCATTTTCGTCGCGCGGGCTCACAGTGCGTTGATCCCGGTCAATTGCGAATCGTTCGCAACTTGAGATGAGCTGCCCTCAACTGAAAGTCGTGGCGAGGATGGCGGCACTCAGGAAGAGGGAGACACAGAGCAGGGGCAGCGCACCCAGCCATCGCACCATGTTCGGAAGGTGGTCCCAGTAGCGAAGGGTGGGGATCGCAGCGGCCAGTGCGAACAAGAGGCCGATCGCCCAGAAGCCGAAGGCGAGCGGCGTCGCCACGTTGGCCTGCTCGCTGCTCGCCTGGGCGATGCCGAACCCGATGATCGCCGGCGGCACGGCGGCGGCGAACAACGCCACCGCCCAGATCGAGCGCGTCCGGATGCGCTGCTGGGTGCCGAAAGGCGGCGCTGCGTTGGAAGGCGAGGCGCCGCCGCCCATGGCCGGACCTTTCGTCAGCCCTTGAAGTGGCCTTCGGACTTGAGTTCCGCCATCACCGCATCGAGCGACTGGCGCAGGCGGCCGAACAGGTCGGCGAGCTCGGCCTCGTTGATGATCAGCGGCGGGCAGACGGCGACGCGGTCGCCCATGTTACGCACGAGCAGACCGCGCGCCTGGGCGTGGTTGGCGACCTTGGCGCCGGCGCCGACCGTTGCGAGGTCGAACGACGCCTTGGTCTTCTTGTCCGCCACCACTTCCAGCGCGCCGACCATGCCCACGCTCATCGCCTCGCCGACCAGCGGATGATCGGCGAACGACTGGATGTGCTTGCTGAAGATCGGGCTCATGCGCTTGGCGTGACCGAACATGTCGATCTCGTCGTAGATCTTCTGCGTCTCCATTGCGACCGCCGCAGCGACCGGGTGGCCGGAATAGGTGAAGCCGTGGCCGAAGGTGCCGATCTTGGCGCTCTCGGTCTTCAGGGCCTGGTAGACCTTGTCGTTGATCATGACGGCGGAGATCGGCAGGAACGATGCCGACAGTGCCTTGGCGCAGGTCAGAATGTCCGGCGTGATGTTCATGGTCTGGCAGCCCCAGACGTTGCCGGTGCGGCCGAAGCCGTTGATCACCTCGTCGGCGCAGAACAGCATGTCGTACTTCTTGAGCACGGCCTGGATCTTCTCGTAGTAGCCCTTGGGCGGCACGATCACGCCCCCGGCTCCCATTACCGGTTCGGCGATGAAGGCCGCGCACTGCTCGGCGCCGCCTTCCTTGACGATCAGCTCTTCCAGCTCCTGCGCGCAGCGCGTCGTGAACTGGTCTTCGGTCTCGCCGTCCTTGCCGAACCGGTAATAGTGCGGGCAGCTCGTATGGAGGATGTTCGCGATCGGCAGATCGAACGAACGGTGGTTGTGCGGCAGGCCGGTGAGGCTGCCCGAGGCCACGGTGATGCCGTGGTAGGCCTTGATGCGCGAGATGATCTTCTTCTTTTTCGGACGGTCGAGCGCGTTGTTCATGTACCACACCATCTTCACGACGGTGTCGTTGGCTTCGGAGCCGGAATTGGCGAAGAAAACCTTCGAGCAGTCGAACGGCGCCATCGACTTGAGCTTCTCCGCAAGATTGATCGCGGGCTCATGGGAGCGATGATTGAAGGCATGGTAGAAGGGCAGCTGCTTCATCTGCTCGTAAGCGACCGAGGCCAGGCGTTCGTTGCTGAAGCCGAGCGCGGCCGACCACAGGCCCGCCATGCCCTCGATGTATTCCTTGCCGTCGTCGTCCATCACATAGATGCCGCGGCCGCGCACGATGGTCAGCGGACCGGCTTCCTCGTGCTTCTTGAAGTTGGTGTAGGGATGCAGGTGGTGCGCGATGTCGCGTGCGGCATTGGAGTTGCCACGGAAGCTGCGGGAGACGTCGTTCATTGCTGAATCCCTCGAAAAACTAAGGCTGTTTTGTCACGATAGCTGCCTGACGTGGCGCGGTCCAATGATCTGGATTGTGCCTGAGCATGCATATTTTGTGGAATTGACGGGTCATCATCGACAGTGCAATTTGCTGTAAGCCTTGCGTCCCTGCACATCTTGACGATCGGCAGAGGCACGGAAATCTAGGGAGTCTTCCAGGATGATCTTCAGCTTCAAGCGAACCTTGACGGCCACGGCGCTCGTCTGCGCCAGCCTGGCCGTGATGCCGGCCGACGCCAAGACGTTCAAGTGGGCCAACTCGGGCGACGTCAGCTCGATGGATCCCTATGCCCGGCAGGAAACCTTCCTGCTGACCTTCACCCAGAACATCTACGACCCGTTGGTTCGCCGCGACCGCAATCTCGGTATCGAGCCGGCGCTCGCGGTGAAGTGGGGGCAGAGCGACCCGACCACCTGGTTCTTTGACCTGCGCCAGGGCGTGAAATTCACGGACGGCACGCCGTTCACGGCCGACGACGTGGTGTTCTCGCTCAACCGCGCCAACGGCCAGGGCTCGAACCTGACCAGCAACTTTGCCTCGGTGAAGGAGATCAAGAAGGTTTCCGACTATCGCGTCGAGGTAACCACCAAGTATCCAGACCCGCTGCTTGCCAGCAAATGGGCCGCCATCGTCATGATGTCCAAGGCGTGGGCCGAGAAGAACAACGCCGTCAACTCGGCGGACATGACCAAGAA
>CAYZQZ010000458.1:0-3592 GCA_964480235.1 uncultured Reyranella sp.
CAGCGTGCAGCAACTTAAACGACTTGACCTGCCTGGTTTTCACAATGTGGTTATACCCCTGCCGCCTCAAGTCTTTGATTAAATGGTGAACCGCGTATTTACTCCAACATTCTTGTAAACAAATAATGTCTGCTTGAAACTGAGACAACATTGTTGGAATGCGCTCCGCCCGCTGTTGCTGCGCATCATTTTGAACAATGTGTGGCCTTAGAAAGGTGTTGTATGTCACTGTTTTTAGTTGAACAGAGGCCGCTGTCCCTGTCCCCGCTGCTGCCGTGGCAGTAACAATCTCTTTTGTACTTGCTGTACCCATGTTTTTTATTTCTGTATAAAATAGTTTAACGTTTTGCGACAATTCGGCCGGTGCTGGCCAGTGCTAAAAGTATGACGAGTGAAAGACCCAGGATTAAAAAGACAGCGTATAAACTTTTTTTCATGTTTTAGTTAATCTTGCTGAAAAAATTCGTTTGAGGCACCAAAAAAAAGAAGAACAAAAAAAATGAATAACAAGTAGAAACATAAAATTATGCCGCTGTCTTTGGGAACCCCGTCCCAACTTTCTTTGTTTCGGCACATTGCGGATCCCAAAAAGTATTCCACAGACAAGTTGAAACAAATCAAGTCAAACAAAGACAACGCCAGTGCGTTTAGTAACTCCTACCGCAGCCGAGCTGGAGGAGAAGCGCCGAGGTCTGAAAAGAGATCTGAACAGAGATCTATGGCTGCAGCAGCGTCACACAGAAGTAGGTATTCAAGAAAGGAAGTTGCTGAATCAGAGTATCACGCTGAAGGAGAAGGTGATGAAGAAGTGGAAGAAGAAGACAAGGCAGATGATGATGTAGAATCACTCAAATCAGATCAAGATCACAACAACGATTACAACACACAAACACTAACCACGTTTGAAGCTGAAAAAAGTCAGGTTCAGCACGCCGTCAAAGCTGAGGAGGATCGTGAAAAACTAGAGTTCCTCAATGAACTGAAAAAGTACCGTGGACAAACCACACGTGAATTCTCTCTTCAAGACAGTTTGACTGACATTCAGTTTGAGTATGACAGGCTGAAAGCACCAGAGAACGCCGCTAACGTGGTCCGTATTATGGGCATTGTGTTGCAAGTGATTGTGTATGCGGTGCAGTGGGGAAACAACAAGTTTGGGCCGTTATTGAAACTAGACAATGGAGAGACCTCTTGGGCTATGCAAACTGGTGAGAGCATTAGTAACCATGAGTACGACAGTGTGCTTGAAAAGCTGTACCGCAAACACTGGCGCAAAGGCAGCATGTCACCAGAAGCAGAGTTGGGCATGATGTTGATTGGATCTGCCGGTGTGTTTCACTTTCAAACTCACGTGAATGAAAAATTGAGTAAAAAGGGATCTGGCTCCGGTGGAGGTTCTAGCGGCGGGTTTAACCTCATGGGAATGTTGGGTCCTATTATGGGTCTTATGGGAAATGGTGGTGGTGGTGCATCTAAAGGAGGGTCTGGGTCTGTGATGGAACCCACTCCTCCACCAGCACCACCTACCAAAAAGTTTGATTTCATTGCGGGGCGGTCAGTACCACCATCAACACCGTCATACACTACCCAAGCGCCACCCTCTTCTTACCACTCACAACCAGCACCCGCAGTGCCACCACAGCCGTCCTTGCAAGCGTTTACTGACTTGGAACAACAGTTTGCCCGGAAACAGCAAGAAATGATGGACCGCTTAGAGCAAGTCACCCGGCGCGCTGATGAGCAAATGAGAATGTCCCAAGCACGTCAGATGGACTTGGAAAGGCAGCTGCAACAAACTCAAATGCGGTTGCATCATCAACAGCAACAAATGCAACAGCAACAAATTCACCTTCATCAGCAACAACGTACTCAATTTCAGCAGCAACAAGAACCTGTAAGACGAAATCCGGAACCTCAACCACCACAACTACCACAACCACAACTTGCCGAGAGACCTCTGGCACCTCCATCTGCGGAGAGACCACTGGCAGTTCAACAACCTGCTGAGAGCCCTCCACCTCAGCCGTCTAATCTTCAAGAATCGGATGAGGAGGAAGAGGAAGAACACAAGGATGTGAAAGAGGTGATGGTGACAGAGAAGCAAAAGCGCAGATCCAAACACGTAGCTTTAGAGATTGATGAGTTGAGTATTTGCTTATAATTTTTTTTATTTTCTAGTTAATAAACAAAAAGTAAGAGATGTCTAGATCTAAGTCATTGCGTGGTGGAGAAAAGAAAACCATTGAGATTGATGCTGAGGATGAAAAAAACATCCGTCTGCTTGAGGCTATGCTCACAAAGTTGCGGAAAAGGAAGATTTCCAAGCCTGAATATGAATCCCCTTTGGACAAGATGAATGCACGCCCTCTCCCAACCAAGGATAACACCATTACCATCCAGGGACGGTGTCCCGCTCCCTTTAAAGGTTGTGATGCCGTCTCAGCTCAAAAGGTGGGGAAGATGTGCCCGGACCCCCGGTATGCCGTGTTTCCGTACATTCAAGAGGAGGACACTGGTGCTTTGTGTTACCCCAATTTGGACACTACCAAGATTCAACGTGAGATTAATGATGAAAAGAAAGCGGCGGCTCGTCACAGTGTCATGCAGCTCATCAAGGTTCTGGCTGCGTTTAATGACTCAGATGCGTCACCAGAAATGTGTGATGTTATTAACAAAATGAGCGGCGAGGGTAAGAACAAACAAATTAAGCAACTTTATTGTGAAAATTTGTCAAAAGGCAAGGAACCATTGTGTGATTATACCGACAGTAAGGGATGTACCCGCAAATCTGTCGGTTCATCTCTCTCTCTGGGACTTCCGGCTAAACCCACTATTTCTGCTGATGCAGCCGCTTCTGTTGAAGACAAGAAAAAAGAAGTTAAGAAAATAGTAACGTGGATTCGTTCTGCAGCACGTGTGATTGAAAGCATTGTAAATGAAATCAAGGATACAGAAGAAAAAAAAAGAGGGGCACAGTATGTTGAAAGCTTGAAAACAGTTGCTACCGAGATGGAAAATGAATCTGGTTCAGATGAACTCACTAAAATTTTGAATAATGCTGAAACGGGTTTAAATGAAATTGTTGAAACCTACAATAACGCGCAGGAGACTCTTAGAGCACAAAAAGCGGCTGAGGCTGCGGAAGCTGAAAGAATACGTGCTGCGGAAGCTGAAAGAATACGTGCTGCAGAGTCTGCTAGGAGACGTGCTGCTGTGGAAGCTGAAAGAAAACGTGCTGAGGAGACTGCTGCTGCTGAAGAAAAGGAGCGGTCAAAAAGAGCACCTTCTGAACCAAAGGTAGATAGTAAACCTCCTGCTGCTGCTGCTGCTGCTACACCTGCTGCTACACGTGCACCTCCTACTCGTTCTGCGTCTGAAGCAAAAAGTGGCAAATTTCGAACTCTTAAAAAAGATAGACAAGGCTCAACATATACAAACGAAGGTTTCTTATTTGAATTTGATAGTGTAGACAAAAGAGATTTTTTTGATAATAGTAGCACTGTTGACAATTATATTATAACTTTTGGAGCTGATACTGGAGATGAAGATGCTAAAAATAATTTACAAAAAATTATTAATCTTATTAATAGTG
>CAYZQZ010000459.1:0-3589 GCA_964480235.1 uncultured Reyranella sp.
CACCATGGTCCAGGCCGTACTCGGCCGGAACAGCGCCGGTCAGCGACGCGACCCGGGCGGCAAGTTCAGGCGCGCCTGCGGCGGGGTACTGCAGCCGATAGAGCGCATCGGGGAAGCCGTAAAAGTCGTGGATGGTTTCAGGTTTGGCCGTCACCGACACAGCCGGCCGATCGGTAGTCCAGTGGGCGGAGACCGCCACGATCGCCTTCGGCTTGGGCACCAGCCCGCCCAGACCTGCCAGGAAGACACGCGCCGGAAGGTCGTTTTCCAGGAACAGCATCGGCGAGCCGTGCGAGACAAAGAGAGTCGGCATCGACATTGCTTCAAACCTCGCACAACATGTGAACTGAATACTGAAGGGGTTGGCTCATGTCCGGACTACGCACACGAGTGGGCAAATGGGTGGCGCTTGCCGTCGCCGTCGGAGGGATGCTGGCCGCACCGGCGATGGCGCAATCCACGCTCCGGCTGGTGCCGCATTCCGATCTCAAGGTTCTCGATCCCATCTGGACGACCGCCTTCATCACCCGCAACCACGGATACATGATCTATGACGTCCTGTTCGCCAAGGACGCCAACGGCGATATCAAGCCGCAGATGGTCGACAAGTACGAGGTGTCGGCCGACAAGCTGACCCACACCTTCACCCTGCGCGACGGCCTCGCCTGGCACGACGGCAAGCCTGTCACCGCCGAGGATTGCGTCGCCTCGATCAAGCGCTGGGGGGCCCGCGACGCGCTCGGCCAGCAGCTCATGGGCTCGACGGGCGAGTTGAAGGTGATCGACGACAAGACCTTTCGCCTGACCCTCAAGGAGCCGTTCGGCCTCGTACTCGAAGCGCTCGGCAAGCCGTCGTCCAACGTGCCGTTCATGATGCCCAAGCGGGTAGCGGAGACCGATCCGTTCAAGCAGATCGACGACTACACCGGCTCGGGTCCGTTCATCTTCAAGAAGGACGAGTGGAAGCCCGGCGAAAAGATCGTCTACGTGAAGAACCCCGCCTACAAGCCGCGCGCCGAGGCGCCGTCGATGCTGAGCGGGGGCAAGATCGCCAAGGTTGACCGGGTCGAATGGCTGGCGATCTCCGATCCCGCGACCGCGGCCAACGCGCTGCTGGCGGGCGAGATCGACATCATCGAAGTGCCGCCGCCGGACCTGTTCCCGATGCTGAAGGCGGACAAGAACATCGCCCTCTACGGCTGGAACCGCTCGGGCAGCCAGATCATCATGCGGATGAACCATCTCCATCCGCCGTTCGACAATCTCAAGGCGCGCCAGGCGCTGATGCTCGCCATCGCCCAGGAAGATTTCCTGCGCGCCCAGGTCGGCGATCCGGAGATCTACCGCGTCTGCAACGCGCCGCTGGTCTGCGGCTCCAAGTATGAGAAGAGCTACGGCGACCTCCTGATCAAGCCGGACTTCGAAAAGGCCAAGGCGCTGCTCAAGGAAAGCGGATACGACGGCAAGCCGATCGTCATGCTGCATCAGACCGACCTACAGTCGTCCAACCAACTGCCGGCCGTCGGCAAGCAGCTGCTGGAAAAAGCCGGCTTCAAGGTCGATGTCGTGTCGTCGGATTGGCAGACCGTCGTGTCGCGTCGTGCCCGCAAGGAAGCGCCGGACAAAGGCGGCTGGAACGTATTCTATACGACCACCACCAACGTCGACTCCGACAACCCGGCTGCCAACTCGTTCTCGAGCGGCGGCTGCGACAAGGCCTGGTTCGGCTGGCCGTGCGATCCGGAAATGGAAAAGCTGCGCGCCGCCTTCGCCCGTGAGACCGACCCGGCCAAGCAGAAGGAGCTGGCGCTTGCCGTCTCCGACCGCATCATGAGCCAGGCGCAGTACGTCGTGCTCGGCCAGTACCTGGCCTTCGGCGCCTACCGCAAGGACCGCGTCGACGGCTGGCTGCAGAGTCCGGCCGCCGTGTGGTGGAACATCAGCAAGAAATAGGGAGAGGCCCCTCGCACTGCCCGGGGTGACACAGATCGCGTCACCCCGAGGCGAAGCCGAGGGACCCTTCCATTCCGACATCAAGCCGCCTGTGCGAGCGGCGCCTGCGCCCGCCAGCGCAGAGCCGCTTCCCCAACGCGTCTGCCCAGCGCCTCGGCGGTGCGGAACTCGCTGGCACCGATGCCCTCGTTGCCCTGGTCGGCATTGGCCTGCGCCATCAGGCCGAGCGAGGCGCCGGTGCGGTTGAGATCCTCCGCCGAGCCCTTGGAATGGTTGTTGCCCGGCGGCAGGCCAAGGCCGATCCACACCATGCCGTGCTGGGCAGCGAGCGTGAGCAGCTGGTGCAACGTGCCCTGCTTGTCGCCACCCCACGACGCCGAGACGGTGAAGCCGGCGGCGAGCTTGTTCTGCCACGCGCGCGTCATCCAGCGCTTGCTGGTCCAGTCCTTGAACCTGGCGAATTCGGCGCTGATGCCGCCCATGTAGGTCGGGCTGCCGAAGACGATCGCGTCCGCCGCGTCGAGTTCCGCCGCCCGGGCCTCGGCCTGGTCCACGGGCACCAAGGTGGCTTTGGCGCCCGAGACGCTCTGGATTCCCTTCGCAATGGCGTCTGCCAGGGCTTGGGTGTGGCCGAAGCCGGAGTGATAGACGATGGCAACGGTAGACATGGCGTTCTCCAATCCTCTGAAATAACTGGAGAATCCCCTATTCGGTATCTCCAGGAATGTTAGTTACTCAAAGTGACTGGAAATACTTGGGAGGGGCACTATATTTTTACTAGTAGGTACCGATTCGTAACCAACGGATTTTTTTCATGGCCACACCCACCCCCGCGGCGACCGCCAAAACGACCGACATTCCGGTCGCGGCGACACACACCGGCGCGTCCTGCCCGATGGACTTCATCCTGCGAATCCTGATGGGACCGTGGACGACCTATGTGGTCTACAACTTGCGCACCTATGGCCCGCAGCGCTTCGGCGAGTTGAAGCGCCGCGTCGGCAACGTCTCGGCCAAGATGCTGACCGAGCGCCTGCGCACGCTCGAGAACGCGGGACTGATACGCCGCGAATACGAAGCGACGATTCCGCCCAAGGTCACCTACTCGCTGACCGAGCGCGGCCACGAACTCGACCAGGTTCTCGACAAACTCGCCGAGATCGGGCTGCGCTGGGACGCCGAGGACCGCGCCAACCGCACGAACCTGAAAGCCGCGGAGTGACGCGCTTCGCGCGTCATCCCGATCTGTTGCGAGGGATCCTCTTAGGTCGGTGAAGATCCTTTCATGCTGCCGGCGCTACTGCTCGGCTGCTACTTCTTGGTCACGCCCCAGAACACCATGACCTGAGGCAGCACCGCCGGAAAGGCAACGTTGTCTCTGGTGGCAAACACGCCGTACCACTCGCCGAGCGGCAGGTGGGTAACGACCTTCATGGCATAGGCCTGCACCGCCTCAGCGGTCGCCTTCTTGTCGGCTGGCGTCTCGGCGCGCACGAAGGCGTCGCGCAGCTTCTCCAGCTCGGCATCGCACGGCCAGCCGGCGCGGGCCTTCTCGCAAGTCGCGGCGATCGACGGATTCATCAGCGGGTCGAGGATGTCGATCTGCGACCAGCTCGTACCAAAGGCATTCCAGCCG
>CAYZQZ010000460.1:0-3588 GCA_964480235.1 uncultured Reyranella sp.
GCCTGGGTTCGGCCGCCATGGCGCGCGCCAGCTCGAGCTTGCGCATCTCGATCTGCGTCAGGTCGCGCGGCAGCCGCTCGGCCTTGGCGGCCAGCCCGACCTGGTCGAGCATCTCGTGGCAGCGTGCCTCGATCTCGGCGCCGTGCAGGTGACGGCCGCTGCGGGCGTTGACCGTGAACAGGATCGGCACCCGCACGTTTTCGAGCAGCGACAGGCTACCGAACGGCCGCGGCAACTGGAAGGACCGCGCCAGACCGCGCCGTGTGCGCTCGTGCGCCGACAGCCCGTCGAGCTTCTGGCCGCCGAACCGCACGCTGCCCATCTCGTTCTGCAGGGTGCCGCAGATGCAGTTGACCAGGGTCGACTTGCCCGAGCCGTTGGGCCCGATCAGGCCGAGCCGCTCGCCTTCGCGAACCTCAAGCTCGATTCCGTCCAGCGCGACGAAGCCGCCGAAGCGCTTGCTGAGGTTCTCGACCTGCAGCAGGGCGCTCATTTCTTCTTCCTCTGGAAGAGCCCGACGATGCCCTGCGGCGCCAGGATGACGAAGCCCACCATCAGCACGCCGGCGACCAGCACGTTGAGCGCCGAGGAGATCGTTACCCTGATCCATTCCTGCAGGCCGCCGACCAGGACGGCGCCGATCACCGGGCCCACCCAGCTCGACATGCCGCCGATCAGCGGCATGGCGATGGCATTAACGGCGTAGTTCAGGCTGAAGCCCGAGGCCGGATCGAGATAGCTCACATAGTAGGGCAGCGGCGCGCCGGCCATGCCCATGAAGCCGCCCGACAGGGTGGTCGCGACCAGCTTCAGCTTCAGGGTCGGCACGCCGGCCGCCTCGGCCGCCGCCTCGTCGTCGCGGATCGCGGCGAACCCGTAGCCCAGCGCCGAGCGCTCGATCTGCCGCGCGACGACCAGCACGATCACGCACATCGCCAGCATCAGGATGAACAGGTATTCGATGTAGGGAATGCCCAGCAGCGACGTCACGCGCGGCCGCAGCACGTAGGCGCCGCGCGCGCCGCCCACGAATTCCCAGTTCGTGATCAGGGTCTGCACCACCACGGCGAGGGCCAGCGTGGCGATCGAGAAGAAGACGCCGCGCAGACGAAGCGTGAGGTAACCGGTGCCGAGACCGACCAGGCCAGCCATCGCGCCGCCGATCAGGATCATCACCGGCAGAGGCATGGCGGGAATCAGCTTGTGCCACACCACCGTCGAGTAGGCGCCGATCGCGAAGAAGGCCGTGACGCCGAAATTCACGTAGCCGGTGTAGCCGCCGAGGATGTTCCAGGCGGTCCCCAGCACGATGTACTGCAGCACCACATAACCCATGAAGAAGGCGTAGCTGTTGCCGATCGCCTTGCCGACACCGAACAGCCCGACCGCGATCACCGCCAGCACGAGCGTGAAGGCGGGCGCGCCCATGCCTGCCTTCTTCGACAGGCCCGGAGAACTAGCGGCCAAGGATGCCACTGGGCCTCACTGCAAGCGTCACGAGAAGGACGCCGAACGCCACGGCGGGCGCCCAGGACGGTCCGAAGAAGGTCGACGTCAGGCTCTCGACGATGCCGAGGGTGACAGCCGCGATCACCATCCCGGAGAAGCTGCCCAGTCCGCCCAGCACGCAGATGGCAAAGACGCGGCCGATATACTCGCGGCCGATCGACGGCTCGATCGGCTGGATGATGATCAGGATCGCGCCGCCCAGCGCCGCCGTGGCGATCGAGATGCCGAAGGCGATCCGCTTGATCCGCGTCGGGTCGGCCGCCATCAGACGCAGCGCTAGCTGGTCCTGAGCGACCGCCTGGATGGCACGACCGATGAAGGTCTTCGACAGGAAGAGCTGCAGCGCGGCGACGCTCGCCGCCGCCACGAGGAACGGCACCACCAGGCGCAACGGCAGGTCGACCGGTCCGAGCTTCAGGGTCACGCTGGTATAGCTCGCCTCGACCGAGCGATAGTCGACGCCGAACACCAGGATCAGGCCGACCTCGGCGATGAACAGCAGGCCGAAGAAGAAGGAGAGCCCGCGCAGGCTCTGGTCGTCGCGCCGCTCGAAGGCGACGTAATAGAGCTGATAGACCCCCATGCCGAGAAAGTAGAAGAACGGCAGCGCGATCACTGCGGCGAGGATCGGATCGATCCCGAACACGGAATTGGCGATGAAGGCGACGTAGGAGCCCAGCAGGATGAAGGCAGGATGGGCGATGTTGACGATGTCGAGCAGGCCGAACGAAATCGCCACACCGATCGACACGGCGGCGTAGAAGCCGCCCAGCAGCAGCCCCGACAAAACGGCGTTCAGCGTCAGATCCAGTGTGACGTCCATGACGCCGCAAACTCCTCCCGAACACTGGCGGTATTGCTCCGCCTTTGCGCAGAGTGTGCGCCAGCCTGACCGCTCTGCCTAGGGCTTTTAGGGGCCGACAGGCGAGACGGCAGCAGGCTCACGGTCCCTACGACTTCTCCGCCCCCGCAATCCAAGATGGGACATCCGCCGCGCGCGAGGGCGTGTCCCTATGAAGCAGTGAATCTCCCGGCACCTCAGCCGGCCGACACGGTCAGCGCGCGATCGACCAGACCCAGCGCCGCCAGCGCCGGCAGGCTGGCCTCGAACAGCAGCACCTGCTTCAGCACCTCCGGCGCCGCGAGCGCCACGCCATTCGCCTGAAGGGTCGCCTGGGCGAACCGCGCCCATGCTTCGACCGACCGCGCGCCGTCCGCGATCGCGAGCAGGCAGAGACGCTGCACGCGGGACAGTGGCACGCCGTGTCCGGCGACCGGCGAAGCCAGGACGGTGATCTCGTCGCCGGTGCGGGCGCGCCGCAGGATCTCGCCGTTCAGCCGCGCGCAAGCCTCGACCGTCTCGCGCGCCGGCAACGGATCGTGCACGGGATGAACGGCTTCATGGTCGATCAGCAGCATGAGGGCGCGGGCGACGTCATCCTCGCCGCAGCCGGGTCCGGCCGCGTCGACAAGTTCGCCGAAGCTTCGGCGTCGGTGACCCCGGTCGGCGAGCGCCACGACGATGTCTCGAACCGGCGACACATCGAACCTGATGACGCCGTCTGCCGCCGGATGCTCGTCGTTCAGCGCCACCGCAGGCGGCACGGCAAGCACGAATTGCGTCGGGCGCGCGATCCGGGGGCGCCGGGGCTTTGCGTGCCCCTCGTCCTTCACGAACACGTCGAAGCGCTTCCATTTCGGCCGAAGGAAATCCTTGGAGGTTTCGCGCAGCGCCGGATCGTCGATTGCATCGAGCACGGCACGCTGCCGCGTGGTGTAGCGCAGCTCCTCGTAGTTGTTCAGCGGATCGGCGCTGCCCGCGAAGCGCAGTCCGGCGCGGCCGAGTGCCGCCGCGACATCGGCAAACAAGGCCGGGTGCCAATTCTCGTTCAGGTATTCATGGGCGACGTAATCGGGATCGGCACGCTGCACGGCCTCGAGCAGGCGGCCGCTCTCGGAGTCGGGCGCGAAATACGCCGCGCCCATGCGCTGCAGCAGCGACGCGAAGGCAAGGCCCGACGCCGAGAGTGATGCACCCCCATTGAATTGGTCCACCTTGAGAGTTTGACTGTTTTGCAA
>CAYZQZ010000461.1:0-3585 GCA_964480235.1 uncultured Reyranella sp.
ATCTTCGACGAGACGCGCCTCCTCAGGCTTGCCGACAGCGGCGTCACCATCGAGTTCGATCTGTTCGGCCAGGAGGCGAGCTACTACGGTCTCTCCGACATCGACATGCCCAACGACGCGACGCGGCTCAGGCTGATTCGCGCGCTGATCGGACGTGGCCATCTCGACCGGGTCGTGATCAGTCACGACATCTGCTACCGGACGCGGCTCGCGAGCTTCGGAGGCCATGGCTACGGTCACATCTTCCGCAATGTCGTTCCGATGATGACAAAGCGCGGCTACAGCGAGGACGAGATCGACGCCATCCTGGTACACAACCCGCGGCGCTTGCTGACCTTCGCCTAGGAGCTCCGCGTCGGCGGTGCCATTCTGGAGGAGCGAACATGATCCGCAAACTATCGTCCGGAAAGTACCGGCTCTATTCGCGCAAGCTCGATCCGAAGACGGGCAGGCGCCGCAATCTCGGGACCTTCAAGTCACGTGCGGCGGCCGAGAAGCACGAGCGCGAGGTCCAGTACTTCAAGCGTCACTAGAAGCCGAGATCGTAAGCCGCTTCTTCGGTGTAGATGCGGCCATTGCCGCCTGGCCGGCTCGAATAGAGGGCGAAATGATCCGCGAGCCACGGGCCGGCGCGGAACGTCGAATGGCTCGCCATGAACTGTGCGATGTGATGTCCGGTCTCCGCGCCGTCGGGAAATCGCGCCAAGGTGACATGCGGCCGGAACTTGCGGCGTTCGATCTCGATGCCGCAATTGCGTGCCACCGTCGACACCTTCTGCTGCAGGCGGTCGAGCCGGTCATTCTTCTCGACCATAGCCACCAGCGCTCGAGGCTGCTTGCCTGAGGAGAATTGCTCGACGCCGACGATGCCGACGGGAAGTCGCGAAGCGGCGATGTCGCCCAACTCCTCCTCGAAATCGCGCATGGCACCACCCTGCACCTCACCCGCAAAGCAGAGTGTGACGTGAAAATTCTCCGGCGGGATCCAGCGCGCGTCGGGCACGCCCGACTGCAGCGCGATCAGCTCGTCGGCGATGTCGTCAGGGACGGGCAGGGCGACGAACAGACGCGGCATAGTCGTCGAGATTACTGGTCACGAAAGGCAGCAGGTTCTTGACGATGACATCCACGCCCTTGGGGTTGGGGTGAATGCCGTCGGCCTGGTTGAGTGCGGTATTCTGTGCCACCCCTTCCAGAATGAACGGATAGAGCGGCAGGCCATGCTTGTCGGCGAGCTTCTTGTAGATGCCGTCGAACGACTGGGCGTATTGCGGCCCGAGATTGCGTGGCGCCAGCATGCCGATGAGCCACACCGCCACTTTGGCGTCTTTCAGCTTTGTGACGATCGCATCGAGATTGCGCTCTGTGGTGGCAGGATCGATGGCGCGCAGGGCGTCGTTGCCGCCCAATTCGACGATGACGATGTCGGGCTTGTCGGCCAGCATCCAGTCAACCCGGTCCAGGCCGCCGGCTGTGGTGTCGCCCGACACCCCGTGATTGAGGACTTCGACGTTGCGACCCTCGGCCTTGAGAGCCGCCTGCAGGCGGATCGGGATCGCTTCTGCCGGCTTCACGCCGTAGCCCGCGGCCAGGCTGTCGCCCAGGAAAGCGATGCGGATGGGTGCGGTGGATGGCGTGGACTGTGCATGCGCAGGCCTCACGCCCAATACCGCTCCAGGCCCGAAGCACAAGAGCAGCATCAGCAGCGAATTGACCGCCGCCGCAAAACGACCATATCCATTGGCAAGATTCATCGTCCCGCTTCCGGAGCCCTTTTGAGCGCCCCCAGTCCTACCAGCCCCAATCCAACCAGTCCCGGCCCCATCGTTCGCCTGAGCGACGTCCATCTCGACATGGCAAGCGATGCCGGTACGGTCAATATCCTGCGCGGCATTACTCTCGATATCTCCAGTGGCGAGATCACGGCCGTGGTCGGCCCCTCGGGCGCCGGCAAGTCCAGCCTGATGATGGTGGCAGGCGGCCTCGAACGCGCCAGTTCGGGGCTTGTCGAAGTCGTCGGCCGCGATCTCGGTCCCCTCGACGACGATGCGAGGGCACGCTTGCGCCGCGATCACCTCGGTATTGTGTTTCAGGGCTTCCATCTCATTCCGACGATGACGGCGCTGGAGAATGTTGCCCTCCCGCTGGAATTCGCCGGCCGCCACGATGCCTTCGATCTTGCGTCGTCGGCGCTCGAACGCGTCGGACTGAAAGCGCGTCTCGGCCATTATCCTGCGCAGCTGTCGGGCGGCGAGCAGCAGCGCGTCGCCGTGGCGCGCGCCTTCGTCGGCCGCCCCAGGCTGCTGCTGGCCGACGAGCCGACTGGCAATCTCGACGGCGCCACCGGCAAGCAGGTCATGGATCTGCTGTTCGAACTGGCGCGTGCCGACGGCGCCACCCTCATCCTGATCACGCATGACATGGGCCTGGCGGCGCGCTGCGATCGCATCCTGCGGCTGGCCGACGGCCAGGTCGTGGGCGACGAGCGCATTGAGGCGGCGCAGGCCGCGCAATGAACCTCGCCACTCTCCGGTTGGCGTCGACCCTGGCGCGGCGCGAGATGCGCAGCGGCCTGGGGGGCTTTCGTCTGTTCATCGCCTGCCTGGCGCTCGGAGTCGGCGCGATTGCCGCGATCTTGTCGTTCAGCCGGGCGGTCGAGGAGGGGTTGCGCGCCGACGCCCGGAAAATCCTGGGCGGCGATGTCGCGGTGTCCGTGCTCTATCGCGACGCCACGCCGGAACAGATTGCGTTCATGGCCACGCAGGGCGAGCTGACGCACTGGGTCGATAGTCGCACCATGGCGCACCCCGTGAAGGACGAGGGTCGCGCCGCACTTGTGCAGCTGAAGGCGATCGAGCCGGGCTATCCGCTCTACGGCCAGGTCGAGCTGCAGGGCGGCGGCTCGCTCGCTGACGCACTGGCCAGGCGCGACGGTGTCTGGGGTGCGGTGGTCGAGGAAGCAGCGCTGCGGCGTATGAACGTGGCGCTGGGCGACAGGATCAAGATCGGCGACGCCACGGTCGAACTACGCGGCATTCTCCAGCGCGAACCCGACCGTGGCCTGAACGCCTTCGCAAGCCTCGGGCCCCGCCTGATGCTGCCGCTGGCAGCGATGACCGACTCCGGTCTTGTGCAGGCCGGCAGTCTGCTGACATGGCACTATCGGCTGCGGCTGCCGAGTGGTGTTTCGGACAAGTCCGTCGTCGAAATCCTGCAGTACCGCTTTCCCAACGAGGGCTTACGGATCCAGGGCCTGGAGGAGGCAGGTGGCGGCATCCGTTTCTGGCTCAACCGGCTGACCCAGTTCATCAGCCTGGTGGGCCTCGCTTCGCTGCTGGTCGGTGGCGTTGGCGTCGGCAACGCCATTTCGAGTTTCTTGACGACGCGGCTGCGCACCATCGCGACCCTGAAGTGCCTCGGCGCTCCCGAGCGCCTGATCTTCACCACCTATTTTCTGCAGATCGTGATCGTTTCGGCGATCGGCGTGGCGATCGGCCTGGTCATCGGCGCCGGCCTTCCGTTTGCCGCCCAGTCGCTGATTGCCGAGCTCCTGCCGGTGCGTGCCCGGATCGGCATCTACGTCAA
>CAYZQZ010000462.1:0-3573 GCA_964480235.1 uncultured Reyranella sp.
GACCCGACGCAGCACCTTCGGGTACATCCGCACGATCTCGGCCTGCTCGGAAACCGCGAGCGCGGCCATCCTGTCGGCCAGGGCGCGCACCGCGGGGTGCATGTCCTCCGGACGGCGCGAATCGAAGCGCGCGCGGGTGCCGTCGGCCAGGATGGCATCGATGGCGGCGACGTTGTGCACCATGTTGCCGTAGCGGATCGACCGGCTGCCGCAGGAATTGTTGCCGGCCATGCCGCCCAGGGTGCATTGCGCCGAGGTCGAGACGTCGACCGGGTACCACAGGCCGTGCGGCCGGAGCCAGGCGTTGAGTTGGTCGAGCACGACGCCGGGCTGCACCGTCACCTCGGCGCGATCCTTATCGAAGCCCACGACGTTGCGCATGTACTTCGAGAAATCGACGACCAGCGACTCGCCCACCGTCTGGCCGCACTGCGATGTGCCGGCGCCGCGCGGCAGGATCGCGGCCCGGGCGTCGCGCGCCACGTCGAGCGCGAGCCCGAGATCGGTCTCGTCGCGGGGCACGACGATGCCCACAGGCTCGATCTGGTAGATCGAAGCGTCGGTCGAGTAGCGCCCACGCGACGCCCTGTCGAACAGGACGTCGCCCTTGAGTGTCTGGCGCAGCTTTTGTTCGAGCGGGCTCAGTCGAGCTTCACTCCGGCCGCGTCGACGACCTTCTGCCATTTCACGATCTCGGCCCGGATACGCTTGGCGAATTCGGCCGGCGGCTCGCCGCCCATCTGCGCTACCTGCTCCTTCCAGGTCGTCTTGATCTTGTCCTGCTGCATCGCCTTCACGCACTCGGCGTACATCCGGTCGACCAGCGGCTTGGGCGTTCCCTTGATCGCCCACAGCCCGTACCAGGTCGAGACGATCCAGTTCGGCACGCCGACCTCGGCCGAAGTCGGGATGTCGGGGAACTCCGGCACGCGCTGGGGCGTGGCGACCGCGAGGCCGAGCAGCTTGCCCGCCTTGATCTGCTGTGCCGAGGTGCCCATGCCGTCGAACATCATGTCGACGTTGCCGGCGAGCAGGTCCTGCATTGCCGGGCCCGCGCCGCGATAGGGCACGTGGGTGATATCGGTCTTGGTCTCGAGCTTGAACAGCTCGCCGGCCAGATGATGCGCGGTGCCGGCGCCGGGCGAGGCATAGTTCACCTTGCCGGGATTGGCCCTCACATAGGCCAGGAACTCGACGTAGGTCTTGACCGGCACGCGGGTCGGATTGATCGAAATCACCTGCGGCACCAGCGCGATCATGGTGATCGGCTCGAACGAGGTCTCCAGATCGTAGTCGAGCTTCTTGTAGATCGCGGGCGCGATCGTGTGGTGTACGGCGCCGACGAAGAAGCCCGAGCCGTCGGGCTTCATCTTGGCGGCCTGCGAGGCACCCACGGTGCCGCCCGCCCCGCCCTTGTTGTCGATGATGATCTGCTGGCCGATCTGGTCGGCGACCTGCGCCGCCAGCGGGCGGGCAAAGACGTCGGTGCCGCCGCCGGCCGGAAACGGATTGAGCCAGGTGATCGGCCCGGTGGGCCAAGGCTGCTGCTGGGCTCGTACGATGGACGGCGCGGCCATCACGGCCGCAGCACCGCCCGCGACGACACGGCGACGCGACAGGCTGAACTTGGACATACTCTAAAGACCTCCCTAACGACCCGGTTTTTGTCTTCCCAGTGGGGTCGGATATAAGACGCCAGACGGCGGCGTCCAGATCGACAGCAAATACGGAATATCAAACATGCGCCTCAATTCCCACCCGAGCGGACGGCACTTCCTGCAAATTCCGGGGCCGAGCAACACGCCGGACCGCATCCTGCGGGCCATAGACTACCCGACCATCGACCACCGCGGCCCCGAGTTCAACGCGCTGGCCAAGAAGGTCCTGCGCTCGATCCGCCAGGTCTTCCAGACCAAGCATCCGGTGATCGTCTATCCGGCCTCCGGCACCGGCGCCTGGGAGGCGGCCCTGGTCAACACGCTGAACAGCGGCGACACGGTGCTGATGTGGGAGACCGGACATTTCGCTTCGCTGTGGAAGAAGATGGCCGATCGGCTGGGCATCAAGTCGGAGTTCATGGGCGGCGACTGGCGCAAGCCCGCCGACCCGGCCGCCATCGAGAAGCGCCTGAAGGAAGACACCGGCCACGCCATCAAGGCCGTCTGCATCGTGCATAACGAAACCTCGACCGGCGTGGTGAGCGACGTCAGCGCCATCCGCCGCGCCATCGACGCCGCCAAGCATCCGGCGCTCCTGCTGGTCGACACGATCTCCTCGCTGGGCTCGCTCGACTACCGCCACGACGCCTGGGGCGTCGACGTGACGGTCGCAGGCTCGCAAAAGGGCCTGATGCTGCCGCCCGGCATCTCCTTCAACGCCGTCAGCGACAAAGCCCTGGCGGCGTCCAAGAGTTCGAAGATGCCGAAGTCGTTCTGGAGCTGGGAGGAGATGCTCACCTCCAACGCCAACGGCTGGTTTCCCTACACACCCGCCACCAACCTGATCTACGGCCTCAACGAGGCCTGCGACATGCTGCTGGAGGAAGGGCTCGATGCGGTATTCGCCCGCCATCGCCGCTACGGCGAGGCGACCCGGCTGGCCGCCAACAGCTGGGGCCTCGAAATCCTGTGCAGCGATCCCAAGGCCTACTCCGGCGTCCTGACGGCGCTGGTGATGCCGGACGGCCATGACGCCGACGCCTTCCGCAAGGTCGTGCTCGAGAACTTCAACATGTCGCTCGGCCAAGGTCTCAGCAAGGTCGCGGGCAAGGTGTTCCGCATCGGCCATCTCGGCGACTTCAACGACCTGATGCTGATGGGCACGCTCAGCGGCGTCGAGATGGGGCTGGGACTCGCCAAGGTGCCGCACAAGGCCGGCGGCGCGCAGGCCGCCCTCACCTATCTGCGCGACACCGCGCCCGGCGCGCGGCAGGCCTAGGTGAAGCTCTTCGTCACGCCGGCCTCGCCGTGGGTCCGGCGGGTGCGTGTCTGCATTCTCGAACTCGGCATCGCCGACCGCTTCGAGTACGTGCAGACGAGATGGCCGCACAGCTGGGGCACCCGCACCGTCGCCATGCCGGCCGACTTCACGGCCGCGACGCCGGTCATGCGCATTCCCGCGCTCGTGACCGACGAGGTCACGCTCACCGACTCCCACTCGATCTGCGACTACCTCGACGAGAAATTCGGCAACCACCGCCTGCTCGCACGCGAGGGCGGCGCGCGCTGGCAGGGACTCGCGGCCATCGCGATCGCCAACAGCGTGATCGAAGCCCAGATCATGCGGCGCGCCGAGACCCTGCGCTCCGGCCCGGAACGCTCGGACGATTTCATCGCCAAGATGCGCGACCGCACCTTCCGCTGCCTCGCCGCGCTCGAGAAGGATCACCTGCCGGGCTTCGGCGCCACCTTCGACCTTGCCCAGATCACGACCGCCGTGGCCTGCGGTTACGACGAGTGGCGCTACGGTCCCGATTGGCGCACCGCCGCGCCGAAACTCGCCGCCTGGTACGACAAGGTGGCGCAACGCCCGTCGCTCAAGGCCACGGAACCCGCCGAGACGCCCCAGCGCTAG
>CAYZQZ010000463.1:0-3563 GCA_964480235.1 uncultured Reyranella sp.
CGCTGGCGTCGCGGCGCTCACGACGTTGACCGGCTCGGTCTGGCCCGGCGGCACCCAGCCCGGCGGTGGCTCGAAGGCCTTGTTCGGATTGGCCGGCCGGGCGGGCGGCGGCGGTGCGGCAGCGATCGTCACCGGCTCCTGTGCCGGAGGGGCCGCGGCCTGCGCGGGCGGCGGCGTCGCAGAGCCTGAATCGGGCGGCGGCACCGGAGCGGCCGCGACAGGCGCCGGCGGCGCGGCGGCAGAGGCCTGGGTTGGCGGCTCGGAACTCGCCGGCTTCCCTGCCGGTGGCTTCTTGCCCGATTCCCTCGGTTCGTTAGCCTTGGCTTCGGCTTCCAGCTTACGTTGACGCTCCCGTTCCTCGCGCGCCTTCGCGTCGCGCTCGGCGATTTCCTTGGCCTGCTTCTCGAGTTGCGCCTTCTGGCCGCCGCTCTCGGCAACCATCGAGCCGATCTTCGGGCCGCGCGTCTCATCGATAGGCGCGATCGCGGTGTCGTACTGCCGGCCGGCTGTGGCCGCCGGAAGTGCGTTGCTGGCGCCGACCTGACGCTCGGCGCCAGGGCGGACCTTGGTGCTGCCGGCCGGCGCCGAGTCGTCGCAAGCGGCAAGAGCCGCCAGCATGGCAATCATGGAAACGCTGAAAAGCAGACCAACCCGGCTGCTCACGCTGATGTTCCGCATCGCCCGCACCATTGCCATCCGTCTGGTCGCCTCCCGGTCCCCGTGTCTAGCGGAGGCCGAGAGGAAAATTGACCCCTGAGTTGTCGCAGCCTACCTAGTGACGTGGCGCGGCTGGCCCGGGAAAATCCCGACGGGTAAGTTGCCGGGACACTGAAACTACCGCAAGAAACGCCGCAAAGCTAATGATTCGTAAGGGGAAACGCATGTCAGAGACGTCTGCGCCGAACTCTTCCACCGGCCCCCTCCCCGGCCTGTCGGCGGCCGAGAGCGCCAAGATGCAGGCCGCTCTCCAGGATATTGCCCAGCGCAGCCAGAAGCTCCTGGAGGAGTTCGCCCAGCGCTACAAGGCGGACGGCCCGCAGCCGGCCGACCCGCTCCGACTCACCCAGACCTTCATGGACTTCACGGCCAAGATGCTGGCCGACCCGAACAAGCTCGTTCAGGCGCAGATGGAGCTTTGGAACCAGTACCTCAGGCTGTGGCAGGCCACGACGCAGCGCATGATGGGCCAGAAGGTCGAACCGATCGCTGAACCGGCCAAAGGGGACAAGCGCTTCAACGACCCCGCCTGGAAGGAAGAGGTCGTCTTCGACTACCTGAAGCAATCCTATCTCCTCACCGCGCGCTGGTTGCAGCAGACGGTCAAGGAGGTCGAGGGCGTCGACAACAAGACCGCGCAGAAGGTCGATTTCTACACGCGCCAGTTCATGGATGCGATGTCGCCCAGCAACTTCGCCATGACAAACCCGCAGGTCGTGAAGGCCACGGTCGAGACCAAGGGCGAGAACCTGATCAAGGGCCTCCAGAACCTCCTGATCGATCTCGAGCGCGGCAAGGGCAAGCTCGCGATCCGTCAAACCGACATGAAGGCCTTCAGGGTCGGCGAGAACGTCGCCACGTCGCCTGGCAAGGTCGTCTACCAGAACAAGCTGATGCAGCTCATCCAGTACGCGCCGCGGACCGACGAGGTCTATGCGATGCCGCTGCTGATCGTGCCGCCGTGGATCAACAAGTTCTACATCCTCGATCTCAAGCCCGAGAACTCGTTCATCAAGTGGGCCACCGAGCAGGGCTACACGGTGTTCGTCATTTCCTGGGTCAATCCCGACGAGGAACTGACCAAGGTCGTGTTCGACGACTACATGAAACTCGGCCCGCTCGCGGCCCTGGATGCGATCGAGAAGGCCACCGGCGAGAAGAAGGTCTCGGCGATCGGCTACTGTATCGGCGGCACCCTGATGGCGACGACGCTCGCGTACATGGCCGCGCGCGGCGACGACCGCATCGCCGCCTGCACCTTCTTCACCGCCCAGGTCGACTTCACCGAGCCGGGCGAGCTCGGCGTCTTCATCGACGAGGACCAGCTCGCCGGCGTCGAGCAGGTGATCAGCAAGAAGGGCTATCTCGACGGCACCGAGATGGCGACCACGTTCAACATGCTGCGCGCCAACGACCTGATCTGGTCGTTCGTGGTGAACAACTACCTGATGGGCAAGGATCCCTTCCCCTTCGACCTGCTGTTCTGGAACGCCGACGCCACGCGCATGCCGGCGGCCATGCACATGTATTACCTGCGCAACATGTACCAGCGGAACCTGCTGGCGCAGCCGGGCGGCCTCACCGTCGACGGCGTTCCGATCGACCTGCGCAAGGTCGCCATTCCGGTCTACCTGCAGGCCGGCAAGGAAGACCACATCGCGCCCGCCCGCTCGGTCTACAAGGCAACGCAGCTCTACTCCGGTCCGGTGCGCTTCATGCTGGCCGGATCCGGGCACATCGCGGGCGTCGTCAATCCACCGCACGCCAAGAAATACCAGCACTGGCTGAACGAGACGCAGAGCAACCCGCCGACGCTGGCGGAGTGGCAGGCCGGTGCCAAGGAATTCCCGGGCTCGTGGTGGCACGACTGGGACCGCTGGCTGTCGGCCAAGTCGGGGGCGAAGGTGCCGGCGCGCGTGCCGGGCGCCGGCGGCCTGCCCGCGATCGAGGATGCCCCGGGCAGCTATGTGAAGGTGCGGCTGATCGAGTGAGCGATGGCGCCGACCGAGGAGATCGACGGCTACCGCAACGACGTCGCCTACAATCAAGACTATCACCGTGAACTCGCGCCCGAAGCGCTGAGACTGCTGGCGCTATCGCGCGGCTGGGCCTTTCCAACCGCGCGGCCGCTCCACTACCTCGAGTTGGGCTACGGCAACGGCGTTTCGCTCAACATCCATGCCGCGGCGACGCCGGGCGAATTCTGGGGCACCGACATCGGCACCCGTCACGTCGCAGCGGCGAGCTCGCTTGCGCGTGCCTCGGGCTCGGGCGTCCGCCTGCTCGACCAGACCTTTGCCGATCTCCTGAAGCGGACCGACCTGCCGCGCTTCGACATCATCGTCGCGCACGGCGTCTGGTCGTGGGTGTCGCCCGCCAATCGCGACCTGATCGTCGACATCCTGCGACGTCATCTCGCTGACGGCGGGCTGTTCTTCCTGTCGACCGTCGCCTACCCGGCAGAAGCCGAACTGGTGCCGCTGCAGCGCCTGCTGCGCGCCCAGCAGGCAACCGATCCACGTTCCGCGCTCGACCTCGCCTTTGCCTTGCGCGATGCCGGCAGCCCCTACTTCGCGCCCGACAGCGCGGCCGGTCAGCGGCTCGAGATCCTGAATGGCGCACACCCCGGTTACCTCGTGCACGAGTACCTGCACGCCCACTGGCAGCCGAGCCTGTTCGCCGAGACCGCGACGACGCTGGCCGAGGCCGGCCTGCGCTTCGTCAGCGGGCACCGGCTGCTCGACCGCTATGACGATCTGATCCATCCGCCCGCGACCTGCGCGATGCTGGCGGCGGCCGCCGATCCGCTGCTGCGCGAGACTGCGCGCGACTTCCTGCGGCCCAAG
>CAYZQZ010000464.1:0-3560 GCA_964480235.1 uncultured Reyranella sp.
CACCTCCCGGGCGTCGTCACTGCCGGCCCTAGGGTCTTGAAAGGTCCCTCGCTGCGCTCGGGATGACAGGGAATCAGGCGCGGCGGCGTCAGTCAGATTTCCTCCCTGCGCGGCAGCGCGGGGAGGTGTCCGCGTAGCGGACGGAGGGGGCCCCCTCCGCCCTCGTAAGACGAGCGCGCCTCCCCCTCTGAAGGGAGAGGAGAGCTTTTCGGCCGCCGCGTCCCGTGTGCCGCACACGAAGTGCAACTCACGCCACGCCCCACGTGCAATTTGTCTTTTCTTGCAAATGCACGCGCCGCGCCGCCACATGGCCCGGGGAACTGGGGGATCGTCAGTGAAAATCGCAGGCTGGATCGTCGCCGCGCTAGTCGGCGCGCTGTCACTGCCATCGGTCGGCCTGGCGCAAATGGCCGGCCGGCCCGCCGTCGTCTACAGCACCGGCGGCAAGGCCGACCGCTCGTTCAACGAAGCGGCCAGCCTCGGCGTCAATCGCTTCAAGCGCGCGACGAATTCGAACGTCGCGGAATTCGAGCCGGCCAGCGAGGCCGACTTCGAGGCCGGCATCCGGCAATTCGCGCAGGCAGGCTTCGATCCGATCGTCGTCGTGGGCTTCCCGCAGGCCAAGGCCCTCGCCAAGGTCGCGAAGGAATTTCCCGACCGTCACTTCACCATCATCGATGCCGTGGTCGATCTCCCGAACGTGCGCTCGGTCACCTTCAAGGAGCAGGAGAGCACGTTCCTCGTCGGCATGGCGGCGGCGCTCGCCACCAAGACCGGCAAGGTGGGGTTCGTCGGCGGCATGGATAGCCCGCTGATGCGCCGCTACCAGTGCGGCTTCGAGCAGGGCATCCGCTACGCCAATCCCAAGGCCGAGTTGATCGCCGAGATGGCGGGCACGACGCCGGCCGCCTGGAACGATCCGGCGCGCGGCGCGCAGCTCGCCAACGCGCAGTTCGCGCGCGGCGTCGACGTGATCTATGCCGCCGCCGGCACGACCGGTGTCGGCGTGCTCAAGGCTGCCCAGGAGAAGGGCAAGATCGCGATCGGCAGCACCAACAAGGGCGTCGCCGACCCCGACACCATCCTCACCTCGACGGCCAAGCGCGTCGACACCGCGACGTTCCAGTCCTTCTCCAGCGCCCTGCAGGGCCGCTGGAAAGCCGGCGAGGCGCAGATGGGACTCAAGGAAGGAGCGGTCGACTGGACGCCCGAGGATTACAACAGGAAGCTCATCAGCCCCGAGATGAAGACGAAGATCGACCGTGCCAAGGCCGACATCGTCGCCGACAAGATCGCCATCCACGACTTCACGACCACCGGCTCGTGCAAGCGCTGAGAACTGCCAGACAGGGAAACGGACGGAAAGCGTGAAACACGTGCTCCAATTTCTGCAGGACCTCGATACGATCTACACCTTCGCCATCGTCTGTCCGGTCATGATCGTGCTGATCGGCCGGATGCCGTGGCTGCGCGCCCGGCTGTTCCGGGTCGAGGTATCGAAGCCGATCAGCGACGGGGCGAGCGATGCCTACAAGGCGGTCGCAGGCTTCATGGTCTTCGTCGTCGGCTTCTCGCTGGTCCAGGTGCAGGGCCAGTACCGCACCACCGAGGATCTCGCGCTCAAGGAGGCCGGCCACGTCTACGCGCTCGACCGCGCGCTGTTCTATTTCGGCACGCCCGCGTCGCTGGCGGCGCGCGCCGACCTTCAGGTCTATGTGAAGTCGATCATCGACGACGAATGGCCGCTGCTGGCCCACAGCCAGCGAAGCCCCAAGACCGAGGCGCTCTACAAGAAGTTCGGCGCCGACGTGCGCCAGCTCGAGGCCGACACCCATCGCCAGCAATCGACCGAGAATCAGTTGTTCAGGACGCTCGACGAAATGGGCGATCTGCGCGAGGCCCGCATCTACGCCGCCGAGTTCGGCCTGCTGCCGCTCTACTGGTGGGTGATGACCGGGCTCTTCGCCCTGCTCATGGTGCTCGCCTTCTGCACCTCCGCGACGATCGACAAGACTCTGGCCAATTGCGGCATGATCTGCGCCGTCGGCATCCTGCTCACCCTGGTGCTGGTCTACGAGGACCCCTATGCCGGCGACGTCAGCGTGGCGCCCACGGCGATGAAGCGCGTGCTCGGCCTGATGATGGAACGTTAGGCGGCGCTGCCGCCCCGCGTTCGCCGATCATCCATCCAGTCGGGAGAACCTGGCCTGGTATGGCGGCACGACATTCGTCTGGCTGTTGCTGCCGCTGTCCCGATCCCGCCAGCGCAGCCAGAACGGAACGATCGGCGGGTCGGGCATGTAGCGAAGTTCCTCGGGCGACGTTCGGTAGACGCCGGCGAACCTCGACTTGAGCGACGCCTCCCAGAAATTCCAGATCGCGCCGGAGCGCTCGAGGGACCGGCCCTGGAAGGAAACGACGGTCTGCGCGGTGTCGGTTTCGTCGTCGACCGACAGCACGACGATCAGCACCGGCTGGACGGTACGGCCGGCCGCGATGGTGGCCGATACGCCGATGGGCTGGGTGAACGTCGATTCGAACGCCCCGATCTTGTGGCCATGCGGCGAGCCGGCGGGCGCGCGTATGGCGACCAGCCCGGGCGGCAGGACAAGCTTCTTCTCCTGCGCGAAGGCGTAGGCCTTCGGCAATTCGACGATCCGCGACGCATCGATCGACGATGGCTGGGCAGCGGAAGTGGGGTTCGCGGCGGGCGCGCCGCTCAGCACGAACGGCCCGGCATAGGTGCTCTCGTGCCACAGGATCTGCTGGCCTCCCGTGGCAATCAGCAGGTCGCGCCGCAGCCTGGCCGGAAGCGCCGCGATATCGGTGGTCGGACCGGCGAGCTGTCTCAGCAGGGCGGCGGCAAACGGACTGTTCTGTCCGGCGGGACCGTCCAGCGCGGCGCGCCCGGGCGCCGTCGAAAACAGCAACAGCGCATTGGCCCCGTGCACCGAGGCCGCCGTGAGTTCGGCGGCATTGACGAAGGCGGATTGCGCGGCGGCCCGCTGGCGCCAGCCGCCCGAGGGATTGTTGCGGCAATTGTCGAAAATGAGAAGGCGATGGGCCGCGCCCTGCATCGCCGCGCTGACGGTCCCGATCGGCAGCAGGTTGCGGATTGTGTCCGGGTTGCCGAGGTCGGAATCCACCGGGACGAGGTAGGTATCCTTCTCCCAGGACGCGCCGTGTCCCGCGAAATAAAGGACGGCAACGTCCTGGCCGCTGGCCGCCGCCCTGAATTTCTCGACGGCCGAGGCCATCGCCGCCCGGCCGGCGTCCTGGACAAGCTCGGTCTTGAGGCCCAGCTCCTGGAAGCGCTTCGCGATATCCGGCGCGTCGCGCCGGACGTTCGGCAGCGGCGCTTCCCAGCTGTACCTGGAATTCCCGATGACGAGGGCCACACCCCGGGTCTTTCCCTGCGCCCGGACCAGCGCCGGCCCCGCGACAAGCCCGGCGGTGGCCGCGGCCAGAAGCCCCCGGCGGCCGATCGCGGCGTGCGACCTCGACGAGGCCCTCTCCCCGGACGCTTCGAACAACTCTTTCAACGGACCACTGCCTGCAAC
>CAYZQZ010000465.1:0-3553 GCA_964480235.1 uncultured Reyranella sp.
GTCGATCCGGAGCAGCGCGAGGTCGTCAGGGTCGTCCTGGGTGACCAGCGTGGAGTCGAACTCGCGCCGGTAGTGCAGAACGACCCTGATCTCATCGGCGCCCTTCACGACGTGGGCATTGGTGACGATCAGGCCGTCGGCTTTGACCAGCACGCCCGAGCCCAGCGAATTCTGCATCCGCGAACCTTCCGGCGGCATGCCCGGAATGGGGAACGGCAGGCGACGCTGAACGCGAGCGGTGGTCGTGGTGTAGATGTTCACCACCGCCGGCGAGACCTTCTTGACCAGGGGCGCGTAGGTGAAGGGGATGTCGGTGCGGCTCGACGGCAGGGGCTGCGCGGCAGCCGGAAGCGCCAGCAGCCCGGCCTGGACGGAAAGCCCGCCCGCCAAGCCGATGAACGCCGCTGCAATCGATCCGAGCCGTGCCATTTTGCCAAGAACCTCCGGGTGCGATGTTTGCCCTCTCTTATGGCAAAACAAGGGGCAAATCACGCGGCACATGGACCGCAGGGGCTGATACGATCCGGCCCATGAATGCTCCCAAAGCCGACGCCCTACCCGCCCTCTGCCTGATCGCCATGCCCGGCCGCCGCCGGCGCACCCTGGAACTCTGCCAGGAGGTCGAGAAACGCGGCTATGCGGGCATCTATGTGCCGAGCCCCACCGGCAACATGTCGATGTGCGAGGCGCTCTCCTGGCAGACGCAGAAGATCCCGTTCGCGACCTCCATCGTGCCGATCTACCAGCGCACCATGATCGACTTCTGCCAGAGCGCAGCCATGATGCATGAAGTCTCGGGCGGACGGTTCAGCCTGGGCATCGGCATCGCGCACGGCCCCTCCTACGTGCGCATGGGCGTGACGCCGGGCAAGCCGCTGGCCGACACCCGCACCTTCATCGAGAAGTTCCGCGCCGAGACGAGCTTCGGGCCGCTGCCGCCGATCCTCGTGGCGGCGCTGCGCCACAAGATGGTGGCCCTGGCCGGCGAACTGGCCGAGGGCGTGGTGTTCGCCAATGTCTGCCGCAGCCATATGGCCCAGTCGCTGTCGGCTCTGCCGGCCGCCAAGCGCAACGATCCGCAAAAATTCTTCATCGGCGACATGATCCCGACCTGCATCAGCGACGATGTCGAGGCGGCCAAGGCGGTCAACCGCAAGACGCTCAGCCGCTACGCCGAGCTCCCGAACTACCGCAACTACTGGAAGGAAGCGGGCTACGTCGAGGAGATGAATGCGATCGAGAAGGCGCTGGCCGAGGGCCGCCGCGACGACGTGCCGAAATTCCTGACCGACAAGTGGCTGGCCGACAACACGCTGTTCGGCCCGGCCGCCAAGGTGCGCGAGGGCGTCGCCGCTTGGCGCGAGGCGGGCGTCCACACGCCGATCCTCGTGCCCTCGTCGGCCGCGGGAAATCAGATGAAGGCGATCGAGGAAGTGTTCGCGGCGTTCGGGTAGGGCCTGCGCCTACCCTCCCCATTCACGTGGGGAGGTGTCAGCGTCTTACGCTAACGGAGGGGTCATGGGCTGGGAGCGCGGCATGACCCTATCGTCGCCGAAGACGGCGACACTTCCCCATATGAATGGGGAAGAATCCGCCCCGACTTGGCACACCCATTGCACCTTCGGGGCGCAACAGGGAGTGCCTTATGAAATTCACCCGTCGTCGTCTCGTCGCTACGTCCGCCGCTGCCGCGCTGGCCGCGCCTTTGCTGGGTGCCGGCGCCCAAGCCAGCACCGGCTGGCCGACCAAGGGCACGATCAAGCTGATCGCGACTTTCCCACCTGGCGGCACCGCCGACACGATCTCGCGCATCCTGGCGCCCAAGCTCAGTGCGGCGCTGGGCGCGCAGGTCGTGGTCGAGAACAAGCCCGGCGCGGGCGGCACAATCGGGTCGGACCTCGCCGCCAAGGCCGCGCCCGACGGCTACACGCTGGTGATCAGCCACGCCTCGCCGCTCGGCATCGCGCCCGGCATCTACCCCAAGCTGCCCTATGACGTGATCAAGGATTTCAGCCATGTCTGCCTGATTGGCCATACGCCGAACGTGCTGATTGTGCCGGGCGACTCGCCCTACAAGACGCTGGCCGACTACATCGCCGACGCCAAGGCCAAGCCCGACCAGATCGCCTTCGGCAGCTCGGGCATCGGCTCGAACACCCACCTGATGGGCGAATATCTCGGCACCCTCGCCGGCGTGAAGCTGAAGCACGTCCCCTATCGCGGCTCGGCGCCGTCGCTGCAGGACATGCTGGCGGGCGCCATTCCCTCGATGTTCGACCCCATCACCACCAACGTACCGCACATCAACTCCGGCAAGGTGCGCCTGCTGGCGGTGAGCTCCGAGAAGCGCATCGACATGTACCCCAACGCGCCGACCTTCGCCGAGCAGGGTTTCCCACAACTCACGACCTCGACCTGGGTCGGTGTCTCCGGTCCGAAGGGCATGGCGCCCGACGTCGTGGCCAGGCTCTACGATGAACTGCAGAAGGCCTACAAGGCCCCGGAAGTCGTCGAGCGCTTTAAGGAAGTGGTGCTGATCCCCGAGGACAAGCCGATGAGCCCGGTCGAGTACGCCAAGTTCATCGCCGACTTCGCCGCGACGTGGGCCGCGGTCAGCAAGAAGGCGGGAATCCAGCTCGAGTTGGGGTGATGCCCGCCTACCCGCACCGCGAATAGCCGCAGTTCAGGCAGGTGTCGCAGCCTTCCTGGTGCACGACGGCGGCGGCGCCGCAGTTGGGGCACTGGCCAAGCTTGGGCGGCATGTCCTGGCTGCCGGCGACCATCGGCTGGCGCCCGCCCTCACGCTCGCCGGCGGCGATCTTCAGGCGCTGCTTCGCAGCCTCGTCGATCGCCGGAACGTCCGCCGGGACCAGGAAGCCGATCTCGACCAGGTGCTTCTCGATCACGCCGCCGATTGCGGCGAGCAGCGAGGGCACGTAGCGGCCCTCCATCCACTGTCCGCCCCGCGGATCGAACACGGCCTTCAGCTCCTCGACGATGAAGGAGACATCGCCGCCACGGCGGAATACCGCCGAGATCATGCGGGTCAGCGCCACCGTCCAGGCGTAATGCTCCATGTTCTTGGAGTTGATGAAGATCTCGAACGGCCGGCGCCGGTTGTCCTGCATCACGTCGTTGATGGTGATGTAGATCGCGTGGTCGCTGCCCGGCCATTTGATCTTGTAGGTATTGCCCGGCAATTCCTCCGGCCGGTCGAGCGGCCTGGCGATGTAGACGACCCGATCGCTCGGCTCGGCCGGCGCGGCGGCCGGAACCAGCGGCTTGGCCTCAGCCGGCTTCACCTCGAGCACGGCGCCCGTGACGTCGTTCGGCCGGTAGGTCGTGCAGCCCTTGCAGCCGGTGTCGTAAGCCACCTGATAGACGGTCTTGAAAGCCTCGAAGGAGATGTCCTTCGGCAGGTTGATGGTCTTGGAGATCGAGCTGTCGACAAACTCCTGCGCCGCCGCCTGCATGGCGAGGTGGGCCTCGGGCAACAGTGTCTGGGCGTCGACGAAAACATCGGCCGGCGGTTCTGCATTGCCCTTCAGCGCCT
>CAYZQZ010000466.1:0-3544 GCA_964480235.1 uncultured Reyranella sp.
ACGTCCATTCCCACGGAGAAGAAGAAGACGCCGAGAAGCAGGCCGCGGAACGGATCGATCATTGCGTCGACGGCTCGGCGATATTCGGTTTCAGCGAGAAGAAGGCCGGCGATGAAGGCGCCGAGCGCCATCGACAGTCCAGCGACGCTTGCAATCACGCCGGATCCGACTGCGACCAGCAGGGTGGCCGCCATGAAGAACTCCGGGTTGTCGCTGCCGGCGGCGAGTCGGAACAGAGGCCGCAGCACCAGCCTCCCAACGACACCGATCACCGCCACCGCGGCGAGCGCTTCGACGAGCGCGATGCCGATGCTGAGCCAGAGCGAGCCCTGATTGGAATTGCCCAGCGCGGCGACGAACAGCAGGAGCGGGATCACGGCAAGGTCCTGCGCCAGCAGAATCGCGAAGCTGGTACGGCCGGTTGCGCTCATCATGCGCCGCTGCCCGGACAGCAGCTCCATGACGATCGCGGTTGAGGACAAAGCAAGGCAGGCACCGATCACGACGGCGACGGCAGGTGAGAGGCCGAACCACCAGCCGATCAGGCTGAAAAGGACGCTGGTCAGCACGATCTGCAGGCTGCCGAGACCGAATACGAGCCGGCGCAGCGTCATGAGGCGGCGTATCGAGAGTTCGAGGCCAATGAAGAACAGCAGAAAGACGATGCCCAAATCGGCGATGAAGCCGATCTGCTTCTCGCCGGTGACGGTAAACCAATCGAATGCCGGCAGTTGTCCGGCAAAGCTGCCGAGACCGTAGGGCCCCAGCACGGCTCCCATCGCGAGATATCCAAGGACTGGGCTGACTTTCAGGCGCGGCATCACGGGCGCCACGACGGCGGCCGTGGCCAGTATGATCAAAGCGTCCTTGAAAACATGGATTTCGCCAGCCGCTGCCATTGCCAACAGCATAGACGGGCGACCCCAACTATGCACACTTAATGAAGCGCGAATGCCAGCGAAGAAGTTCAAGGTTACGGAGACGTCATGAAGGTGGTGATAACCGGCGGCGCCGGGTTTCTCGGCAAGAAGCTCGCTCGAAGAATCCTGCAGCAGCGTGCGATCGCCGGTCCTGATGGCCGGCCGCAAAAAGTGAGCGAACTGCTGTTGTTCGATGTCGGCAAGGCCCAAGGAGCCGAACTCGACGATGCGCGGGTCAAGGCCGTTGCCGGCGACATCGCCAACAAGGCCACCGTGCAATCGATCATTCAAGGTGCCTCGACGGTGTTCCATTTCGCCGCCGTGGTCAGCGCCGGCGCCGAAGCCGATTTCGACCTCGGTTATCGCGTCAATCTCGACGGTACACGCAACGTGCTCGAAGCCTGCCGCGAGCTCGGCACCAACCCACGCGTGGTCTTTACCTCGTCGCTGGCCGCCTATGGCGGAGAGCTGCCGCCGGCGGTGACCGACGACACGCCGCTCACGCCGCAGACCTCCTATGGTGCCCAGAAGTCGATCGGCGAGTTCCTGATCCGCGACTATACCCGCAAGGGCTTTCTGCGCGGGACCGCGGTGAGGCTGCCCACGATCTGCGTACGCACCGGCCTGCCCAACAAGGCGGCCTCGACCTGGGCGAGTTCGGTGGTGCGCGAACCGCTGACGGGCGTCGACGTGGTTTGTCCGGTCACGCCCGAAACCGTCATGGTGGTGCTGAGCCCGCGCAAGACGGTCGATGCCTTCGTGCGGCTGCACGATCTGCCGGCCGACGCCTTCGGGCCGGGCCGTACCTTGCTGCTGAACGGCATTAATGTTACCGCCAAGCAACTCGAGCAGGCGGTCGCCCGGCATGCCGGCAACCGCAAGGTCGGCAAGGTGGTATGGCAGCACGATCCGGCGATCCAGAAGATCTGCGATGGCTGGCCCCAAGGCATCGATTCGGCGCGGGCCCGCAAGCTCGGCTTCGAGATCGACAAGGATCTCGACGAGGTCGTGCGCAATTTCATCGCCGACGATATCGACGAGCAGATGAAACTGGTGAAACCGAACTGATAAGGTGCGAGGCTAACGGAACAGCTCGCGCCAGGCGTTCTTGAGCCGCCGCGAGAGCGGCAGCACTGGCTGGTCGCGCAGCATGTTCCAGTAGTGCGGGTCTGTGTCGGGTCCGGCGATGGTGCCGGCCGCGTCGACGAATCCCGTGATGCCGACGGCATCGTTGTCCCATGCGCCGGTGGTTTTCCAGAGCGTGCTCTTGCAGTCGTAGCCCAGCAGCGCGTCGCTCATCCGGTTGGCGATGTAGTTCATATGTCCGGGCATCGCGTCGGGGCGACAGAGATAGGCCTTGTTGAAACCAACGGCGAGCAGCCTGAAGTGAAACGGGTTCTTCTCCATGTAGCGCAGGGCCTCCATCGTGTTGGCCGGATAGCGCGAGGTGAAGAAATCGTCGATGACCACCAGGCCTTCCGGGGTCACGATCCGATGGGCGAGCTCCAGTTCGGCGTAGACGGCAGTGCCGGTGTGCTCGCCGTCGATGTGCATCCAGCGAACGGACTGGTGCATCGCCTTGAGGTCGAGGCGACCGGGCAGGGTGCTCGACGGGCCCGACAGCGGGATCACGTGCTGCGGACTGGCCCCGACGGAGGCGAAGGCCGCACTGACGGCCGGTTCGTCGAGTTCGAGGTCGCAGAGATAGAGCTTCTCGTCCGGCTTGCAGTACGAGGCGAGCAGGGCCGCTGAGCGGCCCTTCCAGACGCCGATCTCGAACAGATCGCCCTTCACCGGTGCCTGGTAGTCGAGCAGGCAGCGCCATAGCGCGTAGGAATGGAACCCGAACCAGCCCGGAATGGCGTCGATTTTTTCCCAGCTCAGCATGGTCGGCTCCGCATCGGCGCCTTGCTAACAGTGCCGTACCGCCGTCGCAAGCCGTCGCATCTTGCGCCTGCTGCTCCGCTCTTGTAGAGGCCGCATCCACGCGGCATGGCAACCACGAGATTCTTTGCTTGGGCGGCAATCGGCCTGCTCTGGACACTTGCGATCTGGCACAGCTGGGCCTGCCGCGGCCTGTTCATCGACGGCGCCAAGCTGCTGATCGACATGGTTGGATACCAGTGGTTCGTCACATTCCGCAGCCCGCGCCTGCACACCGAGGTCGCAGGCCAGATCCTGCCGTTGATCGGCATCAAGGTCGGCATCACCGATCTGCGCCTGCTCGCGCAGCTCCTGTCGTTCGACCTGTTCGCGCTACCGACCCTATTCTACAGCTTGGCCCTGTGGCGAGCGCGGCTGGAACCGGTGCTGCTGGCGGCCACCCTGGCCGCCATTGCGATCGTCTTCATGACGACGTCCTTTTTCATCATCGGCGAATACAACACGACCTACGCCATTACCGTCATGGCTGCGGTGTGGCTCGCGACAACCGAACGGCTGCGTTTGGGAGAAGGCATCGCCTTTCTGATGGTCGCGTTCTTCTTCTGCCGATCCTATGAGAGCACGTTGTTCCTCGGCCCGCTTCTGGCGGCGATGACCTTCTGGCGAGTGGCGACCGTGCCTTCGGACTCGCGCTTCGCGACCGTCGCCTATGCTGCGGGCGGCTTGCTGTTCCTGGGCGG
>CAYZQZ010000467.1:0-3538 GCA_964480235.1 uncultured Reyranella sp.
GGCGATGAAGATCCTGCGTGCGCGCCTCTACGATGCCGAGCGCCAGCGTCTCGACGCTGAGCGCGCGGCCACCCGCAAGGGCCAGGTCGGCAGCGGCGACCGCAGCGAGCGTATCCGCACCTACAACTATCCGCAGAGCCGCGTCACCGACCACCGCATCAATCTCACCCTCTATAACCTTGCCGAGGTAATGGAGGGCCGCGGGCTGGATGAGATCGTCGATGCGCTGATCGCCGACGACGAGGCGTCGCGCCTGGCGGAGTTGGCGACTTGACCACCTACGACACGCTCCTGCGCGACACCGCCGTAGCCCTGACGGCCGCCGGCATCGACAATGTGCGCTTCGAAGCCCGGCTGTTGCTGTCCCGGGCGTCCGGCCTTTCAACCGAAGCGCTCGTGTCGCACGGTCGCGACGAGGCCCCGGCGGCCTCCATCGAGGCAGTGCGCGGGCTCACGGCACGCCGCGTGCTGCGCGAGCCGATGGCGTACATTCTCGGCGAACGCGAGTTCTGGGGCCTGCCGTTCAAGGTCACGCCGGACGTGCTGGTGCCGAGGCCCGACAGCGAAACGGTGATCGAGGCGACCCTGTCGCTGATGTCCGACCGCGCGTGGTCCTGGCGTGTTCTCGATCTCGGCGTCGGCTCGGGATGTCTGCTGCTCACGCTGTTGCGCGAATACCCGAACGCCCGCGGCACCGGGATCGATGCCTCACCGGCGGCTCTTGCCGTGGCGCAGGAGAACGCCGAACGATTGGGCGTGGCGGCACGCGCGCGCCTGCTGGCCGGCGACTGGCGCGAACCCGGCTGGGTCGAGCGGCTGGGCGGGCCGTTCGATCTCGTGGTGTCCAATCCGCCCTATATCGCTTCGGCCGACATCGCCGGACTAATGCCGGAAGTCGCCCGATACGAGCCGAAGCTTGCTCTCGACGGCGGCGAAGACGGACTCGATCCCTATCGCCGGATCGCCATGGCCGGACGGCAATTGGTCACCGCCGGCGGCTGGCTGATCGTCGAGGGCGGTGACGGACAAGCCTCTGATATTACAGGGATTTTATCGGCCACCGGGCTGCGTCCGGCGATCCCCTGGAAGGACCTTGCGGGTATTGATCGCGTAATACCCGCAAAGCATTAATTGGTTGGCAATCGTACTCGATTGAGACTACCTTCCGTTTAGCCCCTTCGGGGGCATCGCCCGGGCGGACATAGCCGACGGGCAGTAATCCCTCTGAATATGAGCTGTGACGGAGCCCGGGAAGGGCAGAGGGTAGCCAAAAACAAAGCCCGTCCAGCAGGTAAATGGCCCTAGGTTAATGAGACCAAACAATCGGCAACGGTCGCGTGGCGGCCGTGGTGGTGGTGGCGGCGGCGGTGGCGGCCATGGTCATCACAAGCAGCATCACACTCACAATCCAAACCGGCCTCCGAACCGGAACCAGATTTTCGATAGCAGCGGGCCCGACGTGCGCGTTCGCGGCAACGCGCATCAGGTGTTCGACAAGTATCAGGCGCTGGCGCGCGAGGCGGCTGCCTCTGGCGACCGCATTCAGGCGGAAGCCTACTGGCAGTATGCCGATCACTATTTCCGTGTCATCCAGACCATGGGCGGGCTGATGCACCGCAACAATCAGGGCTGGGGCGACGGCGGGGGCGAGGAAGGCCAGCAGGCGCCTCAGCAAGGCCAGGGTCAGCCCGGCGGCGGCCAGCAGGCCAACGGCAACGGCCACGCCGAAGGCGCCTATAGCGAACGTCAAGGCGGCGGCGGTGCGCGGGGGGAAAGCCAGGGCGACTCCGACCCTGGGCTCGGCGGCGTGGCGTTCCTTCAGAACGGACGCAGCGCCCAGAGCGGTCCCGATCCGTCGGCTGATGAGCAGCCTGAAGTTCCGGAATATGTGCCGGGCCGGCGCAGCTAAAGGCGATTTCCAGCGATTCTAGGCAAGGGCGGCACTGCGGTGCCGCCCTTGTCGTTTCAGAGGTGAATGAGGGTCGGTGCGAAGAAGCCGAGGGCGGTCAGGGCGGCGCCGACAATGCCCAGCCCGCCAGCCAGGAAGGCGAGCCAGATCACCGTGGTCACCGCAGCTGCGGAGGCCAGCACGATCGCGAGTTGGAAGGCCGCCGAGCCGTACTCGAACAGGTGATAGGCCGAGCGCGCAACCTCGCGCTTCTTGCCGTGCTCGATCGCGCTGGCGCTCAGCTCCTTGCGCCCTTCCTTGGTTTCCGGCTCGCTCTCGTAGCGCGCGACGGTGGCCTTCCATCGGGCGACCTGCTCCTTCATCGCGGGCGGCATCTCCTGACCCTTGTACTGCGCCTCCGCCTCCTCGGCGGCGGTGCGCAGGACGGTCTGGCGGATGGTCTTGGCCTGGAAGAAGCCCCACTGGTTGGTCGCCTCGACATGCTCGGTGAGCACGGTGGTCTGGGAACTCTTGGCTCCCATCTCGCAGATCGCCAGAAGGGCGGCCAGAAAAGCGATCAGGATGGCAATATTCTTGTTCGAGCCATCGACATGGCCGTGTCCGCCGGACATTGAATTCTCCCGATTTTTATTGGTCGAATTGATCTAGATCGTACGCGTCCCCGTTCATAGCCCGGCACTGTTACGCAGAAAAGCCGCACCGGAGTTCCGGTCTTGTATGGGGGGCAACCGATCCCATATCAGCCCGGGATGCCCGGATAGGGGTCCGCTCTTTCGCCTGCCGCTGGACGGGGGCGTAAAAAGAAAGGGTAGAGTGATGAACCAAGAGAAGTACACCGAGCGCATGCGCGGTTTCCTTCAGAGCGCCCAGATGCTGGCGCTGCGCGAAGGCCACCAGCGGCTCGTTCCCGACCATTTGCTGAAAGTCCTGCTCGACGATCCTGAGGGCCTCGCGGCCAACCTGATCGCTTCGGCGGGCGGCGATTCGCGCGCAGTCCATCGCGCGGTCGAGGCCAATCTTGCCAAGCAGCCCAAGGTCGAAGGCCAGGGCGCCGGCCAGATCTACATGGCACCCGAGACGGCGCGCATCTTCGACCAGGCCGAGGCCGTCGCGGAGAAGGCCGGCGATTCCTTCGTCACCGTCGAGCGCATGCTGCTCGCCCTGGCGCTGGCCAAGGGCACCGAAGCCGCCGACGCGCTCGCCAAGGGCAACGTCAAGCCGCAGGCTCTCGAGAAGGCGATTCAGGATCTGCGCAAGGGCCGCAAGGCCGACACGGCGTCGGCCGAGAGCGGCTATGACGCGCTGAAGAAGTACGCGCGCGACCTCACCCAGGCGGCCCGCGACGGCAAGCTCGATCCGGTGATCGGCCGCGACGAGGAAATCCGGCGCACCATCCAGGTGCTGAGCCGCCGCACCAAGAACAATCCCGTGCTGATCGGCGAGCCCGGCGTCGGCAAGACCGCGATCGCCGAGGGCCTCGCGCTGCGCATCGTCAACGACGACGTGCCGGAGTCGCTCAAGGGCAAGAAGCTGATGGCGCTCGATCTCGGTGCGATGGTCGCCGGCGCCAAGTATCGCGGCGAGTTCGAGGAGCGGCTGAAGGCCGTGCTGTCCGAGATCTCGTCGGCG
>CAYZQZ010000468.1:0-2276 GCA_964480235.1 uncultured Reyranella sp.
GGCCACCCATCGGGCCCATAGGGCCGGTCTGCGGAGCCGGGCCGCCGCCGGCCGCCGGGGGCGTGGCGGCCGGCGGGGCCGCCTGGGCCAGTTGCGGCTGCAAGTCGAAGCTGCTGCCAAGGGGGGTGTCCGTGGCCGCGGCCGAACCGAACCAGGCGAAACCGCCCGCCAGCGCCAGCGCGGCGGGAGTGGCCAGGAGACGAAAGCGGGTGGTCATTTCAGGCTCTCCTCGAAGGAAAAGTAACGCTCTCCCCTCCATACGAGCCCGGCCGGGCAAACGTGCCCTTCCAAAACGCCATTCGTTCAGCTCGATATGAGCTGAACGAATGGCGTCTGCTGATTGTGCGGTGGAGACAGTGCGTTTCCGGCCCAAAGCAATCGCGGGCGATTCCCTTGGGCCGGAAGCCACCTAGGTGTTGGGAATTTGTAAGCTTACCCAGCGTGCGAATTCGGTGCGCTGCTCGGCCGTCATGTGGAGGCCTTCCTTGGTACGGCGCCATAGGATGTCGTCGGCCTCGACCGCCCATTCATCGCGCATGAAATAGCGCGCTTCGACCTCGTAGAGATGGCCGCCGAAATGCCGGCCGAGGTCGGCCACCGTCTTAACGTTTTCGAGAAGTTCGTCGAGGCCTGCGCCGTGGCGCCGCGCCAGGACGCGGACAAGAGTTGCGGGAAGTTGCGACTTCACAGCCTGCGCAGCGGCGACGAAACGGTCGAAGGCTTCCTCGAAAGTCGGCGCGTCGGGGAACTCGCCGTCCATCAACGGCTTGTGCGCCGTCCACGGGCCGCCCATCTGCGGGAAAAATTTCTGCAGATCCTGCAAGGCGTGTTCGGCGAGCTTGCGGTAGGTCGTGAGCTTGCCGCCGAATACCGACAGCAGGGGCGCGGCTCCCGGCGGTGCATCGACTTCCAGATGATAGTCGCGCGTCACGGCGGACGGATTGTCGTCGCCGTCGTCGAACAGCGGGCGCACACCGGAATAGGTCCACACCACGTCGGCCGGAGTCACCTGCTTGGCCATGTAGTGGCTGGTCAGTTCGCAGAGATAGGCGATCTCCTCCGGCGTGCAGTGCGGTTCGGTGCCGTATTCGACCTCGATGTCGGTGGTGCCGATCAGGGAGAAGTCGCGTTCGTACGGGATGACGAAGACGATGCGGTTGTCCTTGTTCTGCAGGATGAAGGCGTGGTCGCCGTCATGCAGGCGCGGCACGACGATGTGGCTGCCTTTCACCAGACGCACGCGCTTGGGCGTCTTCACCTGCGTCTGTTCGTCGAGGAAGTGCTTCACCCACGGGCCGCAGGCATTCACCAGTCCGCGCGACTGCAGCGAGGCTTTGACGCCGTTCGGCCCTTCGAGCTCGATGTTCCAAAGTTTGCCGTCGGCGCTGCGCCGCGCCGACACGCAGCGGTGCCGCGCGTAGATCGAGGCGCCCATCTCGCGCGCCGACTTGATATTGGTGACGACCAGTCGGGAATCGTCGACCCAGCCGTCGGAATAGACGAAGCCGTTCTTGAAGCCGGGCTTGAGCCCCTTGCCCCACTTGGAATGCTCGAGATCGACCGATTCCGACTTGGGCAGCGTCATGTGCCAGTCGAGATGGTCGTAGAGGAAGAGGCCCAGCCGCAGCATCCAGCGCGGGCGCAGGTGCGGCTCGTGCGGCAGCACGAAGCGCAGCGGCCAGGTGATGTGCGGCGCCTTGGCGAGCAGCACCTCGCGCTCGGTCAGCGCCTCGCGCACCAGCCGGAACTCGTACTGTTCCAGATAGCGCAGGCCGCCATGGATCAGCTTGGTCGCCTTCGAGGAAGTGGCGCTGGCGAAATCGTTCATTTCGCAGAGCCCGACTTTCAGGGTACGGCCCACGGCGTCGCAGGCGATGCCAGCCCCATTGATGCCGCCCCCGACCACGAACAGGTCGAACGGCCCATTCGTGGACGTACTCCCGTCCCTTCCATTCATGGAGATGACATATAGCCTGCTTGACCGCGTCTTGCTCGCACCGCAAAAGGCCGCATGGGCTTTCTGCTCAAAATTGTCCTGTTCGGCGTCGCCGTTTATGCCCTGTGGAAGACGCTTGCCCGGTGGAAGGGGCTCTACGACCGATTTATCGGTCCGACGCCTCAGGAGCCGCCTCGCCAGCCGCCTTCGGCCCCGCCACCTGCCCAGCCTTCTTCCCAGGCGCCCAAGCCCGTCCCACCGGCGATTTCCGACGCCAGCGCCTGCGTCCGCTGCGGCACCTACGTGGCGCCGGGCGCGGCGAAATGCGAGCGTCCGGACT
>CAYZQZ010000468.1:2376-3537 GCA_964480235.1 uncultured Reyranella sp.
GTCCGCTGCGGCACCTACGTGGCGCCGGGCGCGGCGAAATGCGAGCGTCCGGACTGTCCCCAGCCCGCTTGACCGGTTGGGGGGCGGTCCCTATTTTGCCGCACCGCAAAAACGGCCTTAAGTGGCGGAAACACAAGGCCTTATGAGCCATTGGGCCGAATGAGCCTTGGGGAAGTCCGGTGTCTAAGCCTTCCAAGCCGCAATGCTTCCAGGAGCTGATCCTGACCTTGCAGGATTACTGGGCGCGCCAAGGCTGCGCCATCCTGCAGCCCTACGATATGGAAATGGGCGCCGGCACCTTCCACACGGCGACGACCCTTCGCGCGCTCGGGCCGAAGCCCTGGTATGCGGCCTATGTGCAGCCCTCGCGCCGGCCCAAGGATGGCCGCTACGGCGAGAACCCCAACCGGCTTCAGCACTACTACCAGTTCCAGGCGATCCTGAAGCCCTCGCCGCCGGACATCCTTGAGCGCTATCTCGGCTCGCTCGACGCGATCGGCATCGACACCGGCCTGCACGACATCCGCTTCGTCGAGGACGATTGGGAGAGCCCCACGCTCGGCGCCTGGGGGCTGGGCTGGGAGGTCTGGTGCGACGGCATGGAGATCACGCAGTTCACCTACTTCCAGCAGGTGGGCGGCATCGAGGTCGACCTCGTCTCGGGCGAGATCACCTATGGGCTGGAGCGGCTCGCCATGTACCTCTTCGACAAGAAGACGGTCTATGAGTTGCCGTTCAATTCGCCCGACTCCGAGGTGCCGCTGACCTACGGCGAGGTCTTCCTGCAGAACGAGCAGGAGCAGTCGGCCTACAATTTCGAGCACGCCGACACCGACATGCTTTTCCGGCATTTTGCCGATGCCGAAAAAGAGTGCGGCCGCATGATCTCCGCCAGGCTGCCGCTGCCGGCCTACGAGCAGTGCATCAAGGCGAGCCACGCCTTCAACCTGCTCGACGCGCGCGGCGTGATCAGCGTCACCGAGCGCCAGAGCTACATCCTGCGCGTGCGCGATCTCGCCAAGGCCTGCTGCGAAGGCTGGCTGGCGACGCAGAAGGTGGCGGCATGATGAGAGTGGTACTCGCATCAGCGCTTCCTCCCCAGTCAAATGGGGGGGTGCCCGCGGCGTCGCGGGCGGAAGGGTCAGAAGCGACGCAGCCGGG
>CAYZQZ010000469.1:0-3526 GCA_964480235.1 uncultured Reyranella sp.
ACCCCGCCGGTCGGGAAGTCCGGCCCCTTCACCGTGTCGACCAGCGTGTCGATGCGGGCGTTGGGCGTCTTGATCAGGTGCAGCAGCGCGTCGCAAAGTTCTCCCGCATTGTGCGGCGGGATCGAGCACGCCATGCCGACCGCGATGCCGGCGGCACCGTTGGCCAGCAGGTTCGGGAAGCCGCCCGGCAGGACGATCGGCTCATCGGTCGAGCCGTCGTAGTTGGGGCGGAAATCGACGGCGTTCTCGTCGATGCCGGCCAGCAGCGCCTCGGCGACCGCCGTGAGGCGCGCCTCGGTGTAGCGCATCGCGGCGGGGTTATCGCCGTCGATGTTGCCGAAATTGCCCTGGCCCTCGATCAGTGGGTAGCGGACGGAGAATTCCTGCGCGAGACGGACCAGCGCGTCGTAGATCGACTGGTCGCCGTGCGGGTGATACTGGCCGATCACGTCGCCGACCACGCGCGCGCTCTTCTTGAAGGCGCTGTTGGGGTCGAGCCGCAACAGGCGCATGGCGTGCATCAGGCGGCGATGCACGGGCTTCAGCCCGTCGCGAACGTCCGGCAGCGAGCGCGCCATGATGGTGGAGAGCGCATAGGACAAATAGCGCTCGGAGAGCGCCTGCCCGAAAGCAACCGGCCTGACCGCGGCCAAAGGAACGACGTTGGTGGTGCGCTTCGCCATCTACTGGAACTGAGGGGTTACCGACCGCGATTCGGAGCCGCAGCCTTCGTTGTTATCGTTGCACCGATTCCATAAATCTCGCCCGGGCGGGAGGCAAGGGCTTGTTGTGGGGCCAAAAGACGTGGCGTTCGAGGAAAAAACCGGTCAATTCGAGCCCCTGGCGCACCTCCTCGTCGTCGGTCGGCAGGCCGCCGGTGGACAGAAAGGCCGGCAGGGCGAGCAGCTTGCCCTTGTAGGGCTCGGCCGCCGCGCGCGAGACGGCGCGGCCGGTCCGGGGCGAGACGAAGGCCAGATCCTCGGTCGCCCCCGTGGCCGCGCACTTCTCGAGGTCGAGACCGAAGCCCAGCTCCTGCAGCAGTCCGAGCTCGAGACGGACATAGATCGCCGGCCAGCCGTCATGCCCGAGCGCCAGCAGGAAGGCGTGGAAGCCTTCGTACATCGCCGGATGCGGCTCGCGCTCAGGCAACGCCTCGTCGACCACGGCGCAGGCGGCCGACAGTCCGGCGAGCTCGACCGCGCTGTCCATCGCCTTGGCCGCGTGCGGCTCGCGCAGTTCGCCGCGGAAGTTGCCGAGCTGCTCGGCAATCCTTGCCCGCCACTCGACCTCGACGACATTGCCCGACTGCCAGATCGGCCGCGCCTTGCGCGACACGCCGCCCGGCACGAAGCCCGCGTGTCGCCCATGCGCCGAGGTCAGCAGATTGACCACCAGCCCGGTCTCGCCGTGGAGCCGGCTGTTCAGGACGATGGCGTGGTCGGTCCAATCCATGCGGCTCGTATACCACCGGCACGTCGGGACTGGGTGCGCTAACTGCGCTAACCGGTTAGCGCAGTTGGCGCACCCCTCTTCTCTCGCCGGACTGCTGGCCTCCAGGCCTACTCATGTCATCCGTAGCTCAAGCATGACCTCATCCTGAGGAGGCCGCGAAGCGGCCGTCTCGAAGGATGGGAACGAGCACCTTGTTTGTTGCTCATCCTTCGAGACGCCGCGCTGCGCGCGGCTCCTCAGGATGAGGGCTTTGCTGATCTTGCTTTCAACATGAGCGGCACGGAGTACCGCGCTGCCGGCTAGCTCTTCGGCTCGTAGTCGAGGCCGATGGTGCGGTAGTGCGAGGGGTCTTCGGCCCAGCGTTCGCTGACCTTCACGTGCAGGAAGAGATGCACCGGGCGCTCGAGCATCTGAGAGAGTTCATGGCGGGCGCGGGCGCCGATCTGCTTGATCTTGGTGCCGCCCTTGCCGAGCACGATCGCGCGTTGGCCCTCGCGCTGGACGTGGATCGTCTGCTCGATGCGCACGCCGCCATCCTTGCGCTCTTCCCACTTCTCGGTCTCGACGGCGGCCTCGTAGGGCAGTTCCTGGTGGAGCTGCAGGAAGACCTGCTCGCGCGTCACTTCGGCGGCGAGCAGGCGCAGCGGCAGGTCGGCGGCCTGGTCCTCAGGGTACAGGAACGGACTGATCGGCAGGCGTTCGGCGACCGTCTTCAGGATGTCGGATACGCCGTCGTTCTTCAGCGCGCTCACCATGAAGACGCGCTCGAACGGCAGCATCGCGCTCAGCTCCGCGGTCAAGCCGAGCAGGGCCTCGCGCGCGACGAGGTCGATCTTGTTCAGCACCAGGTAGCGCGGCGCCTTGCTCTCCTTCAGCCGCTCGACGATCGCCCGCGTCTCCGGACCGACGCCGCGCTCGGCATCGACCACCAGCGCCACCACGTCGGCGTCCTCGGCGCCCTGCCAGGCGGCCGCGACCATGGCGCGCTCCAGCCGCCGCTTGGCGATGCGGAAGATGCCGGGCGTGTCGACCAGCACGACCTGCGCGCGCTCGCCGCCCTCATTTCCGTCACCTCGGAGATCGGTCATGGCGATGCCGATCACCCGCATGCGCGTCGTCTGCACCTTGGGCGAGACGATCGACACTTTCGAGCCGACCAGCGCGTTCACCAGGGTCGACTTGCCGGCATTGGGGGCGCCCACGATGGCGACGAAGCCCGCGCGTGTCTTTCCTGGCATCGGGCCCGCGGTCTGATCGCTCACAATTCACCCATCTTCGTCAGAAGTGCCACGGCGGCCTGCCGCTCGGCCTCGCGCTTGCTGGGCCCGCGTCCCTGGACCGTCTCCTGGCCCCTGACCGTCACCTCGACCACGAAGAGCGGCGCATGCGCGGGTCCCTCGCGGCCGACCTCGCGGTAGTCGGGCAGCGGCAGGCGGCGCGCCTGCGCCCATTCCTGCAAGGTTGTCTTGGCATCACGCGGCGCAGCGCGCTGGCTGCTCAGCCGCTCGCCCCACAATCGCTCGACGCAGGCGGCCGCTGCGGGGAATCCGGCATCAAGGAAGATCGCGCCGAGAAGGGCCTCTACGGCGTCGGCCAGGATGGTCGGCCGCACCGCGCCGGTAACGCCCCCGGCCTGGCGCTCGGACTCGCCCAGCATCAGGTGCCGCGCCAGGCCCGCCTGCTCGGCGATCTCGGCCAGGGTCGCGGCCTGCACCAGTTCGGCATGGCGGCGCGCCAGCTCGCCTTCGCGGCTGTGCGGAAAGCGGCGCAGCAGCAGGTCGGCCATTGCGAGCGAGAGCACGCGATCGCCGAGAAACTCCAGCCGCTCGTTGCCGTTGGGATAGGCTGCCTTCAGCTCTGGCCGCCGGTCGAGCATGCTGCGATGCGTCAGCGCCTCGGCGGCGAGTTCGGGGCGGGTAAAGGCATGGCCGATTCCCGCCGCCAGCGCCGCCAGATCGACGCCATTGGTCGCGACGGCGGCAGAAGTCAGTGGATGCCCTTGAAGAAGCGGTTCCAGCGGATCGCCTGTGGCCATTTCCACGGCTCCAGCCAGCCCGCGGCCGAGGGGTCGTGG
>CAYZQZ010000470.1:0-3514 GCA_964480235.1 uncultured Reyranella sp.
GACACGACGCGATCGTGACCGCACTCGCCGACCTCGGGGCGGCTGCCGGTTCGGCCGACGCTATCGACGCGCCGGTCGCTGTGCTCGATGCCACCGAGGCCAAGGGCCTCGAGTTCGACCACGTGGTGGTGGTCGAACCGGCAGAGCTCGTCACCCCCGACGTCGCGGGGTTGCGCCTGCTCTACGTGACCGCTCTCGCGCCTGAAGATCGCGGGCGTCGGCGGCGCACCGTGTGCGCTCGCGATCCTGGAGGGGTGGACGGCGCGCGGTGTGCCGCTGGTCCAGGGCTGGGGCATGACCGAGACCAGCCCGGCCGGCACCATGCTCGATGCCGCCGATGCCGTGCGCAAGGTGGGCTCCGCCGGCAAGGCGATGATGCACACCGCCATCCGCATCGTCGATGACGAGGGCAAAGACGTGACACCAGGCGGCATCGGCGAACTGCTGATCAAGGGACCGAACATCACGCCGGGCTACTGGAACAAGCCCGAGGCGACGGCATCTGCCTTCACCGACGGCTGGCTGCACACCGGCGATGCCGCCCGCATCGACGACGAAGGCTTCGTCTACATCGTCGATCGCTGGAAGGACATGTACATCTCGGGCGGTGAGAACGTTTATCCGGCCGAAGTCGAGAACGTGCTGTTCCAGCTGCCCCAGGTCGCCGACGCCGCGATCATCGGCGTGCCCAACGAGCGCTGGGGCGAAGTGGGCATGGCGATCATCGTGAAGAAGCCCGGCCAGGCGATCGAGGAAGGTGACGTGATCCGTCACTGCCTCGGCCGGCTCGCCAAGTTCAAAGTCCCGCAGGCCGTGCAGTTCGTCGAAACATTGCCACGCAACGCCACCGGCAAGGTGCTGAAGCGCGAGCTTCGGACTCAGTATGTCGGCGCGGATAAGCCCGCGATCACCTAGACCAGCGGCACATAATCGTACTCGCCGATCCCCTGCATGATCAGGAAGGTGAGCGACATCTTGCCGGCATTGGTCACCAGGTGCGGCCGCTTCGCCACGGCCGTGAACGTCTCTCCCGGCTTCAGCCTGACTTCTTCCTTTGGGTTCTGCAGGAACAGCCGCATCTCGCCGTCCAGCACATAGAACGTGTCGGCGATGTTGGTGTGGAAGTGCCAGGGCACGGTCTGCGTCGCCGAGAGCTGCAGCTCGGAGATGCGGAATCCCGGGCGATCTGCGTGACGGGCGCGGCGCTCGACCTCGTAGAGGTGGCTCGCATCCTTGACAGGTTCAAGTTTCCGAGTGCTGACCATGAGAAAAGCTTAGTGCCCTCTCAGCTCTTCAACAAGGACAAGCCAGGACCGCGCTGATAGACAGTTGCGCCATGCTTACCATCTATGGCGCCTTCCGCTCCCGTGCCTCGCGCAACATCTGGCTCTGCTACGAGGCCGGCATCCCGTTCAAGCTCGTTCCCGTGGTCCAGAGCTACCGATTGAAGGGCGCAGCCCCGCCTCCGGGCGCGCTGGAAACCCAGTCGCCCGAGTTCCTCCGCATCAACCCGAATGGCCACATCCCGTCGATCGACGACGACGGCGTGATCCTGCACGAGTCGCTGGCGATCAACCTCTACCTTGCGAAGAAGTATGGCGGGCCGCTGGGGCCGGCCAATCTCGGCGAAGACGGCGAAATGACCATGTGGTCGATGTGGGCCCTGGTCGAACGCGCCGGTGTTCCCGCACACGTCGCCGACGGCGGTTTCGAGGCCATGACGCTCTCGGTCGCCATGAACGGCGAGAGACCCGAGACGCTCGAGGCGCTGAAAGGACCTTTCGCCCAACTCGACAAGGCGCTGGCCAAGACGGGCTGGTTGGTCGGCGGCCGCTTCACCGTGGCCGACATCAACGTCGCCGAGATCGTGCGCTATGCCGCCGGCGCCAAGAGCCTGTTCGACGCCAATCCCAACGTTAAGAAGTGGTACGACGCCTGCGTCGGCCGCCCTGCCTACAAGAAGATGTGGGACGCACGCGACAAGGAGCCGGCGTAGCTCAAGCCACCAGCATCAGCCGGTCGATTGAAGGCTGGAAGCCGAAGCCTTCGTAGAAGCGCCGCGCGTCCTTGTTGAAGGCATGGACGCCCACCTCGACATGCGTTGCCTTGCGATCGCGCGCCCAGTCCACGGAGGCGGCCAGCAGGCGCCCGCCGATCTTCAGGTTCCGCTGATCGGCGCGCACCACGAGATTGTCGAGTTCGATCACCTTGCGCGGCACGGCAGCGGCGAAACTAGACGCGGGACGGGTCAGCAGGACCGCAAGCCCGACCACCCTCTCCTCGTTCTCCACCACCAAGATCGTCGAGCCCGCCTCGCTCAACCATCGCGCCACCTGCTCGCGCGTGCGGGCAGCTCCGGGAATCGCCTGGAACATGTCCGGACGCGCCCGGCGGTGGAACGCGTCGAGTTCGTCGAACAGCGCGCACAGCGCGTCATGGTCGCGTAGCGAGGCCGTGCGGATACGCATCTGCGAGGCGCCGCTCATGCCGCCAGCACCAGCCGATCTGCCGCCCGGGCGAATCCGTAGGCCTCGTAGAAGCGACGCGCGTCGAGGTTGGTATCGCCGACCATGACCTCGACCTGGGCGGCCCGGCGCTGGCGGGACCACTCCACGCAGGCCGCGAGAAGCCGGCGGCCGATGCGCTGGCCGCGCCTGTCGGCGCGCACCACGAGATTGTCGACCTCGACCACGTTATGCATGCCGCCACCCGGCTTGGGCATAATGCGGGTCACCAGCACGGCAACGCCGAGCACACCCACTTCGCTCTGCGCGACCAGCAGCGTGGTGCCGGCGGTCTCGAGCCATGCCAGCACCTGCTCGCGCGCGTGCTCGGGATTGTCGAGGAGTTCGCACAGCGCATCGCAGTCCCGTGGCCCGGCCAGGCGCACGCGTATGGAAGGTGGCAGTGCCGCCACGTTTCCGATTTCAGCTTCAACGATCGACATTTCATCCTCCGTTTGCGGTCCCGCCGCTGCCCGGAGGCCTATTCCAGAAACAAAGAAGCCGCCGGGATGCGGCGGCTTCGTTTGGTCATGACCCTTCGCGCCGCCTATGTGAGCGACGTAAAATACCAACCCTTCTGGAGCAGGTTCGAAGTCATGGGCATTTCCTAGCCCCTGGAAGGCGCTTCGTCAACGCACAGGCCGACGAAGCGCAGAGCGTGTCACTCGGCTGCAACAGCCATCGCCTGCTTGAGGCCCGGCATGGTGAACCCGAGCTTGTCGAGCTTGGCGATCATGTCCTTGCCGGCCTCGGCGGTGGCCTCGACCAGCGGCGGGCGCACCGGCGTCCAGGCCGCGTCGCTGCCGTAATGCGCGATGCAGTACTTCAGGGCCGGGATCATGACGTAGCCCTGCATGACGCCGCGCACCTCGTTGATCCAGGCCTGCAGCTTCTCTCCCTCGGGCGTCGCGTACTTCTTGTAGGTCTCGGCGATCTTGCCCGGGTTGATGTTGGCAGTGGCGCTGATGCAGCCCGCGCCGCCCGACTTGATGTTGTCGATCAGCGGCTTC
>CAYZQZ010000471.1:0-3513 GCA_964480235.1 uncultured Reyranella sp.
GGTTCGCCGTGCTGATCGCCGCGCACGCGCTGTCCCGCGCCGTGATCGCCTATCCACTGCTCGCCTTCTCACCGGTTCGCCCGGACGGCCTTGGCGTGCAGGCCGGCAAGCCGACCGACAACGATGTCTGGCTCGCCATTGGCCTCGGCGTGGCGATCGCCTTACTGCTGCTGCTCGGCAAGGGCTTCTTCGTCGCCATTCTGGCGCCGGCCGCCGCCATGGCGTCGGCTTTCTTCGCTACGCGCTGGATCGGCCAGAGCATTGGCGGCTATACCGGCGACACGCTGGGCGCGGTCCAGCAGAAGGCCGAGACGGTATTCCTGATCGTCGCTGCGCTCTTCATCCCGCACTAGGTCGTTTCGCACGAGAAGGAGTTGTCATGGCGCTGGCGCCCAAAAATACGGGAGCGGTGACTCGTTGGTGGTGGGTGCGTCATGCGCCGGTGCCAAATCCGGAAGGCCGCTGCTACGGCCAGTTCGACAAGGATTGCGACGTCAGCAACGAGGCTCTGTTCCAGCATCAGGCGGCACTGCTGCCCAAGGGCGCGGTCTGGTATTCGTCGAACCTCTTGCGCGCGCGCAAGACTGCCGAACATCTCGGCCGCGCCGGCGCCGATCTCCGCGAGCTGACGATCGATCCCGATCTGGCCGAGCAGTCGTTTGGCGATTGGCAGGGCCTCACCTACGTGGAGATCTCGGAGAAGCCGGGCAACGGTCATCTCTTCTGGCTGGCGCCGCCGGATTTCCGGCCGCCCGGCGGCGAGAGCTTCACCGACCTGCGCGAACGCACCGTGCGCTCGATCGACCGCCTGACGGCCAGGCACCGTGGCGAGAACATCGTGGCGACGGCGCATGGCGGCACCATTCGCGCGGCACTGGCGCATGCCTTCAACATGCATCCCGAGGCGGCGGTGCGCTTCGAGATCGAGAACGTGTCGGTCACCCTGATCGAGCATTTCGAGAACGCCGATCCCGAACACGCCTGGAAGGTCGCCTTCACCAACTACATGCCGCGCGAGATTGTCTCCGCCCACCATGGCGGCGGAAGCCGGGCATGAAGAGCAAGGAACAGCTTGCAGCCGAGCAGGCCGAGTTCTGGAACGGGCCCGGTGGCAAGATGTGGCTGGCCGCCTACGCCCGCATCGAGCGCGGCATCCAGGGCTTCGGCGAGGCGGCGCTGGCCGCCGCCGCTGCCCGGCCCGGCGAGCATGTGCTCGATATCGGCTGCGGCACCGGTGGCACCACGGCGGCGCTCGCCAGGGCGGTCGGTGCCGGGGGGCGCGTGCTGGGAGTCGACATTTCCGAACCACTGGTCGGTGCGGCGCGCGCGCAAGGTCTCGCCAACGCGACATTCGAGATTGGCGATGCCGCCGCCTGGCCGTTCGAGCCCGGATCGTTCGATCTCGTCTTCTCGCGCTTCGGCGTGATGTTCTTCGGTGATCCGGTCGCGGCTTTCGCGAACATCCGCCGTGCCATGAGGGCGGACGGCCGGCTGGTCTTCATCTGCTGGCGCACGCCGCCGGAGAATCCTTGGGCCGCGGTGCCGATGCGCGCCGCACAACCTCACCTGCCGCCGATCGAGCGGCCTGGGCCGGAAGACCCTGGCCAGTATTCCTTCGGCGATCGCGCGCGTGTCGAGCGCATTCTCACCCAATCCGGCTTCAGGGACGTGGCGATCGAACCGGTCGACCGGATGCTGACGCAGGGCAAGGACATTCCCGAGGTCCTGGAGCGGGTGAGCGAATTCGGCCCGCTGGCGCGGCTGTTCAAGGAAGCGACCCCCGAGCAGATCGCCAAGGCCAGGGCCGCCATTGCCGAAGCGCTGAAGCCCCATGCCAAGGCGGACGGTGTCGTCCTCGCTGGTGCGTGTTGGCTGGTTCGCGCCCGGTTCTGATAGAGCCTTTCCTGATGGAGCATGTTCCCGCCCTGGCGTTGCCGCCCGTCACCCTGATTCTGGGCGGCGCACGGTCGGGCAAGAGCACCCATGCCGAGAGGCTGGCCGCCGGCACCTTGCAGGGCGCCGCACCCCATCCCGCGACCTACATTGCCACCGCCCAGGCGGGCGACGTCGAGATGGCGACGCGCATCATGGCCCATCGCAACCGCCGCGGCGCCAATTGGACCACGATCGAGGAGCCTCTGAAGCTGCCGGAGGCACTGGCGACGGCGTCCGGCCATGGCCTGCCTGTGTTGGTCGATTGCCTGACCCTGTGGCTCTCCAACCTGATGCATCATGGTGCCGATCTCGACGAGGCGACCGATGAGCTGGTGCGGGCGCTGGACGAGTGTGTTCCGCCGGCGATCCTGGTCAGCAACGAGGTCGGGCTCGGCATCGTGCCCGAAACGCCGCTGGGCCGGGCGTTCCGCGACGCCCAGGGCCGGCTCAACATGCGGATCGCCGAGCGCGCCGACCGGGTGATCCTGATGAGCGCCGGACTGCCCCTGCTGCTGAAGGACCGTCCGGCCCCGCGCAAAACCTGATGCCGGGCTGGCCCGGGTCGCTGGCGGGAATCACTGGTCCGAATCAATCGCGTGACCGCCCCAATTCGGCCCCGAACCATGGTATGATTGCCAATATCGCGGCCGACCAAGCGCATCCCCTCTTCCACGCGCCGGCCGTCAAACAAGGAGCAGACAATCATGCTCGATCGCCGGACCGTCCTTTCGGGGACAGTGGCTGCGTTCGCCGTTTCCTTTCTGCCAGGCTCGGCCGCGCGAGCCGACGCCAAGCGGCAATCGCTTGTCGACCAGTGCCTGGCCTCTGCCCGTAAGGTCCTGAGCGGCAAGGACTATCCCGACGCGGTCAAGCTGATGGCCAATGCCCGGGGTGTGCTGATCATTCCCGAGCTCGTGCAGGGCGGCTTCATCGTCGGTGCCGCCGGCGGTCGCGGTGTGCTGATCGGCCGGTCCTCGCCGAACAACTGGAGCTATCCGTCCTTCTACGGCATGGGTTCGGGCAGCTTTGGCCTGCAGATCGGCGGCAAGGTGTCGGAGATCGTGTTCATCATCCGCACCGAGAAGGGCCTCGATGCGATCATGAACCACAAGTTCAAGTTCGGTGCCGAAGCCGGCGTGACCATGGTCGCGGTCGGCGCCGGGTTCGAGGGCGCGACCACGGCCGCCTTCGGCGCCGACATCGTGGCCTTCGCCAACTCGGCCGGCTTGTTTGCCGGCGCTTCGATCGAGGGCTCGTACCTCGATGCCGACAACGACTGGAACGCGCTCTACTACGGCCCGGGCGCGAACACGCGCGGGATCGTCGTCGACCGCAAGTTCACCAATCCCGGCGCCGAGCCGCTCCGGCAGTTCCTCGCCAAATGGTAACGGGCGCCGTCAGGCGCCCGCATTCGCGACCATCATGAGATCGGGACGCGCCGCATCTGCGGCGCGTTCCTCGTTCAGGCGACCTTCAAGCTGCTTGCGACGGTGAGCTTCGCCTTCGTCTTGGCCTTGACCTCATCCACCGTGACGCCGTCGGCCACGTTCACGCCGTCTCGGACGTTCACTGCATCGG
>CAYZQZ010000472.1:0-3511 GCA_964480235.1 uncultured Reyranella sp.
CCGGAGCCGAGAAGAGGACCGGCGCCCTGCAGCGGGCCGGCGCCCTGCAACGGACCCGAACCCTGAAGCGGCGAGGCGCCGAGTTGCGGACCGGCGCCCTGCAGCGGGCCGGCACCCTGGAGCGGGCCGGCACCGGCAGCCGGACCACCGGCACTCGGAAAACCACCCGCTTGCGGACCGGCACCAATCGCCGGGCCGCCGACACCAGGCGCGGCACCCTGCAGCGGACCGGCTCCACCAGCATTCGCCCCCTGCAACGCACCGGCGCCGCCGGGACCATCCGCGCCGGGAGCGGCACCCTGCAGCGGACCGGTTCCACCGGGATTCGCCCCCTGCAATGGACCAGCGCCACCGGGAAGATCCACGCCGGGTGCACCACCCTGCAGTGGACCAGCACCGCCGGGGTTCGCGCCCTGAAGCGGGCCTGCGCCCTGAACACCTGCACCCTGCGGACCAGCACCGCCGGGGCTCGCGCCCTGCAGCGGGGCTGCGCCAGCCGGAGCGGCGCCATCGGCAGCCGCGCCACCCGGACCTTGCGGGCCCGCGCCCTGGACACCTGCGCCCTGCGGACCGGCGCCACCGGGGTTTGCGCCTTGAAGCGGACCGGTAACGCCGGGGTTGGCACCCTGTAGCGGACCTGCGCCACCGGGGTTCGCGCCCTGCAGCGGCCCGACGCCCTGCTGCTGCGGACCACCCTGCTGCGGGCCGCCCTGTTGATTTTGCTGCTGCTGATTCTGATTGCCCTGAAGCGGGTTGGGCGTGTTCTGCGCGAATGCAACCCCGGCCCATGAGAGCGACACTGCCGCGATCAGACCCTGCGTTCGCAATGCAATTTTATTCATATAACCCGCCTGCGTACCGGCATACGTTCCGGCTCAAAGCACAGTTTACTTCGAAGTCGACCTGGGCCGATTCCGGTCGTCACCGGGACTGGTCCCACCCCAAATCTGCATGCAAAATACCCAAAGAGACCGCCAATTCCAAGAGTCCAATCCCCTGCACGGCGGATCAATTGTATCTGAATAAAAGACAATGCAATTAGTTTCGCGCGGGCATCGACGCGCCGATTGACGTCATTTCCCGGACCGGTCGGCGAGCGCCTCGAGCGCGGCCGCGAAGCCCGCCGGGTCGCCGCACGACACCCGCCAGTAATCGCCTCGCGGAACAGCCTCTCGCGCGAGCAAGTCTACGTCTGAATCTGCACTTCCGCAGAAAATAATCGGTCTTTTCGACTCGATGCAGGCGTAAATCTTGGACGGCATGACGTAGCCGACAAAGCTGTCCTTCAGCGTGACGAGGTGCCCGTCGGGCGCCTCGAGTAGTCCGGCGAGACGTTCCAGGGGCACCGGCGCGCTGCGATGGAACGGAAGACTGGCGGCGGCGAAGCGCCGCTCGAGGTCGGCAGCACCGGCGCCTGCGGCACTGAGCCACAGTACCACCCTGCCCGTCCCCGTCCCGGTTCCCGTTGCGTGATGCCGGCGATAGCCCTCGAAAACGGTGTCGACCTCGTGCGCCACGCCGTAGTTGCCCGAGTAGAGCAGCACGCAGCGTCCGGCGAGTTCGGGCGGCAGCGTCTCCGCCACGGCGCCCTCGAACGACACCGGCGAGCCGTCGCGCACCAGCGTGATGCGCGCCTCGTCGATCCCCGACTCGGCCAGCCGCTTCCACTGATCGCGCCCCAGCACCTCGAAGCCGCCGATCCGCCGCCGCCAGAATTTGGTCAGCGACAGCATCAGGCCGAGCGCGCCCGACGCCCGCGGCTGCGCGGCGATCAGGCACTCGGGATGAAAGTCGGTGATGCGATAGACCAGCCGGCCGCGCCACAGGAAGCGCAGCGGCGCCAGGATATGGATGAGAAAGGGCGGCGAGCCGGTAAACAGGATTCCGTCGGCACGGCGCAACGCACCGAACGCGGCCCAGACCAGCCGGAGATTGGTCCAGATCGTCCACACCAGGCGCGCCGGCAGCGAGGACCGCGGCACGGGACCGGTGAGCAGACGCAGTTCGGTGAGCGAGCCCTTGCCGATCGCCTCGTGGCGCGTCGAGTTCTCCGTCGAGGACAGACCGACCAGAGTCACGTCGTGGCCGAGTTCGGCCAGTGCCCGCGCACGCATCTGCATGTACTGTCCGACCGCGCCGAAATCGGGCGGGATCCAGTCGGCGATGATCACCAGCCGACGCTCGCGCACGATGTCGAACGGGCTCCTGGTGAGCAGCTCGGCGGTCACGGCCTTGGCCCCTTGTTCCCGATCGCCGCGCGATAAACCTCTTCCATGCGGCCCGCCACGGCCGACCAGCCATACTGCGCCAACACGCGCGCGCGGCCGCGCTCGCCCATCGCCCGCGCGCCCGCTCTGTCGTCGATCAGCCGCTTCAGCGCGCCGCCGATCGAGCCGGGATCCGCGGCAACGACGAGGCCCGCATCGGCATCGCGCACGATCTCCGACATGCCGACATCGGGCACCGCAAGCACCGGCAGGCCGCGCCGCATCGCCTCGAAAGCCGCCAGGCCGAAATTTTCCGACAGCGACGTCATCGCGAAGGCACGCGCGTGGGCAAACAGCGCCTCCTTGTCGGGGCCGTCGACATGACGGGCGATGATCGTCGTGCGCTCGGCGACGCCGAGTGCCTTCGCCTGCCCGGCGAGCGCCGCTGCCTGCCCGGCATCGCCACCGGCAATCACCACGCGCATGCCCGGCGCACGCGGCATCGCCTCGATCAGGCGATTGAAGCCCTTCTCCCAGCTGATCCGCCCCAGTGCGAGAACGTAGGGCTCGGTCGGAGCAATGACGCGCGCGACATCGAGCGACAGCCGGCTGCCTTCCATCGTGCCCGGCGGATCGTCGACGCCGTGCGGGATGGTCACCACCTTCGGCAGCTTCCATCCGAAGCTCTCGAGATGCCGCGCCTCGACCGCGGACGTCGTGTGGACGGCGGCCGCGCACTCGGCGTTGCGGCGCTCGATCAGGTTGATCCACGCCGTCTTGATCAGACGGCTCTTCCGCCGGATCAGTTCGGGCACCAGCATTCCCCTGGGCGACAGCACGTAGGGCACGCCGTGCCGCCGCGCGGCGCGCGCCGCCATCCAGGTCGGCCAAAGATAGATCGCGTGCACGTGTACCAGGTCGAAACCCGGCACGCCCGCCTCGAGCGCGCGCCCCAGCGGCGGCGACCAGTAGAGCCGGCGCAGCATGGCGCTGCGGAAATAGGTGATCTTCACCCCGTCGAGATCGACCGGCTGGCCGAGCGGCACGTCGCTGTCATGGGGACCGTCGACGCTCGTCGTGTAGACATGCACGTCGTGGCCATGGCCCGCGAGCGCGCGGCAGAGCGCATGCACCGTCTGGATCGGACCGCCATAGCGGACGGCCGGCAGGTAGGTCGGGATGACGTGAAGCAGGCGCAAGGAGGAGGCCGGAGGAGCTTGTGAGGGACTTGCGGTTACGCGCCTTCCAATAGCATAGCTAGAGCAGCATTCACTCACATGGAACCGGACGGCTCCATGTGAGTG
>CAYZQZ010000473.1:0-3511 GCA_964480235.1 uncultured Reyranella sp.
TGTTCTTCTCAAGCTTCGGACCGACGATCGCGATCTGCGGCAAGGGACCCGTCGCGGTGATCGGCAGCTTCTCCCGCAGCGCCGGCCGTCGGGCGGGGTCGGCGAGCTTGGCCAGCCGCTCCGCGCGCGTGCCCGTGGTGGCATCGCACCAGACCTGCTGGTCGTCGAACAGGTTCCAGTCCTCGAAGGTGAAGGTGAAGCCGGCGTCGGTCGTGAGCCCCTGCCCGACAACGCGGATGCCGCGTTCGCGACAGCGCTTCAGCCATTGCAGGATCTGGCGGTGGATGTGCGGACGATCGTCGAACGCCTGGACGACGTTCATGATGATCGGCCGGCCGCTAAGTGTCGCCATTTCCTCGTAGAAGGCGCGGTCGCGGGCGTTGTCCCCCGAGACCAGCAACATCTGCATGAAGCCGTCATTGCGTTCGGCCAGCACCTTGGCGAACTCCCGGCAGGTGTCGTCGTGCATGACGTCGGTCGGCATCGGTGAGCCGTCATGATCGCGCTGCACCGCCGCGGGACCAGTCGGCAGCATGCGCTGCGCCGACCAGCCGCAGGCGCCGGCATCCATCGCCTCGTTCAGCAGGCGCCGCAGCTCGGCATGCTGCTCGGGCGTCGGCAGCTTACCAGCCTTGGCCGCCTCGAAGCCCATCACCCAGATCAGCAACGGCGACACCGGCACATAGGGCAGGATATTGACGGCCTTCGGCGCACGGTCGACCGCGTCGAGGAACTCGGGGAACGTCACCCAGTTCCACGGCATGCCCTCCTTCATCGAGGCCATGGGGATCGCCTCGACGCGCGTCATGGTGAGCATCGCGCGCTCGCGCTCGGCCGGTCGCACCGGCGCGAAGCCAAAGCCGCAATTGCCGATCACCACCGAGGTGATGCCGTGCCACGCCGACAGGGTGCAGTAGGGATCCCAGAAGAGCTGCGCGTCGTAGTGGGTGTGGAGGTCGACGAAGCCGGGCGCCACGATCAGGCCGCCGGCATCGATCGTCTCGTCGGCCTCGTCCTTGCCGATCTGGCCGATCTCGGCCACGACGCCGTCCTTGATGCCGATATCGCCCCGAAAACGCGGCAGGCGGCTGCCGTCGACGATCATGCCGCCGCGGATGACGCGATCGAACCGGGCCATGCTTCCTCCTGCTTTTCGGCAAGCGTGGGCAAGCACCTGCAGGCTGTCAACGCGGACGGGCTTCGCTAAGCTCGCAGCATGGAATCGCTCAAGATCAAGACCGACGTGCTGGAGATTGCCTGCGAGGCCCACGGGCCGCGCGACGGCCATCCGGTCGTCCTGCTCCACGGCTTCCCCTACGACCCGCGCTGCTTCGACGAGGTGGCGCCACCGCTCGCGGCCAAGGACTGCCGGGTCTACGTTCCCTACCTGCGGGGCTACGGCGGCACGCGCTTTCTTTCGGCCGACACGCCGCGTTCGGGCGAGCAGGCCGCCCTTGGCCACGACCTGCTGCAGATGATGGATGCGCTCAAGATCGAGCAGGCCACCCTGATGGGCTACGACTGGGGTGGCCGCGCGGCCTGCGTGGTCTCGGCGCTGTGGCCCGACCGGGTGAACGGACTGGTGAGCTGTACCGGCTATAATATTCAGGACATCGCGGGATCGGTGAAGCCGGTCTCCGCCGCCCAGGAGCATCGCTTCTGGTATCAGTTCTACTTCCACACGCCGCGCGGCGTTGCCGGCCTGACCGAGAACCGGCGCGACATCTGCCGGCTTCTGTGGAAGCTCTGGTCGCCCAACTGGCAGTTCGACGATGCGACCTTCGAGAGGAGCGCGGTCTCCTTCGACAACCCCGACTTTGTCGATGTCGTGATCCAGTCCTATCGACACCGCTATGCCTATGCTCCAGGCGACCCCGCGCTGCTCGAGATCGAGGCCCGGCTGCAGGAACAGCCCGCGATCACGGTCCCGACCATCAACCTCCACGGCGAAGGCGATGGCGTCGGTCCGGTCTCGAGGACCGACCACAGCGCTCCCAGGTTCAAAGGATTCTACGAGCGCCGGCTGATCCCGCGAATCGGCCACAACGTGCCGCAGGAAGCACCGGCCGAAACCGTCACGGCCATCCTCGATCTGATGAAGCAGATCCTGCCATGAACCTCGCCCTCGTCGGCGCAACCGGCAGCATCGGCAGTGGAGTCCTCGACGAGGCGCTGCGGCGCGGCAACAAGGTCCCGACGCGGCGAGCGTCTCCCTGAATTCGACGGCAGCCGACTAGGGAACCGCGATCGCCTTCTGATAGGCCGGCCGTGCCCGCAGCCGCTCCCGATAGGCAGCGGTGCGCGGGCCGAGCAGATGGTCGAGACCAAAGGCTCCGACCAGATGCAGCGGATAGCCCGCGGAGATATCGGCCAAGGTGAGCCGGCCAGAGACCAGGAAGTCCCTGCCTTCGAGCCGCTGCTCCAGCGCCACCAGGCGCACGCCGGTGTTGTGGGCGGCGTCTTCCAGCACGGCGTCGATGTCGGGGCCCTTGCGCTGCAGCCGGGACACCGTCGCCCTGCGCGACAACGGCGTCATCAGGGTCGATTCGCCGTACCACAGCCACTGCACGAACTCGGTGCGCGCCGGATCGCCGGGCGCCACCAGCAACGACGAATCGTACTTCGCCGCCAGGTACTCGCAGATCGCCATCGATTCGGTGAGCCGCACCGGACCATCGATCAGGGTCGGCACCGTGCCGGTGGGATTCACCGACAGATAGTCCGGCTGCAGCTTGCTCGGCGGAAACGGCAGGCTCCTGACCTCCGCCTTCACGCCGAGTTCTTCGAGGGTCCAGAGCACGCGGATCGAGCGTGTGTTCTTCGCATGATAGACCGTGACCATCGTCTGCCCCTTCCCTACTCCAGCGTCTCGAGCAGCCGCGTGCAGAGATAGGTCCGTGGCACCAGCGACGAATAATAGATCTGCTCGTAGGCCGCGTGCGCTCCCTTGCCGTCGGCGCCGAGCCCGTCGAGCGTCGGGATGCCGAGCGCCGCGGTGAAGTTGCCGTCGCTGCCGCCACCGGTCAGCGGCACGTCCTTCAGCTCCTTGCCGATCTCTGCGTAGATCGCCTGCGCCTTCTCGAACAGCGCGGTGATGCCGGAATCCTTCTGATAGGGCGGCCGGTTCATCTCGCCCGTGACCTCGAGCGTCACGTCCTTGCCGATCGGCTCGAGGTTCAGGAACCAGTGGGTCATTTCCTCGGCGAGCTGCTGGCTCGGCACGCGCAGGTCGACCTCAACCTTGCACTCGGCCGGCACGACGTTGACGCCGGTGCCGCCCTGGATCAGGCCGACATTGCAGGTGATGCCGCGCGCGTAGTCGGTCTTGGCCTCGATGCGCATGATCTGCCGGGCCATCTCGTGGATGGCGCTGCGACCGTCCTCGTGGCGCACGCCGGCGTGGCTCGCCGAGCCCTTCACCGTCAAAGTGAAGCGGCCGACACCCTTGCGCGAGGTCACAACCTTGTCGCCGTCGCGGCCCGGCTCCATCACCAGCGCGTATTTGTGGCCA
>CAYZQZ010000474.1:0-3499 GCA_964480235.1 uncultured Reyranella sp.
AACTGCGGCTTGATCAGCGCCGCCAGGTGCGCGCCCGGCGCGGCGAGCGCCAGCGCCGCCGGCAAGGCGGTACGCAGGCCGATGAAAGAGGCATCGCACACGATGAGGTCGACCGGCTCGGGGATCTCGGCGCGCGTCACGTCGCGGATGTTGGTCTGCTCCATCGAGACGACCCGCGGGTCCTGGCGCAGCTTCCAGGCGAGCTGGTTGGTCCCGACATCGACGGCATAGACCTTCGCCGCGCCGTTCTGCAGCAGACAGTCCGTGAAGCCGCCGGTCGACGAGCCGACGTCGAGCGCCACCCGTCCGGTCACGGGAATTCCGAAAACTCGCAACGCCTGTTCGAGCTTCAGCCCGCCGCGCGAGACGAAAGGATGCGGCTGGCCGCGCACCTCGAGCGCGGTCTCGGCACCGACGCCCTGCCCGGCCTTGTCGAGCCGCTTTTCGCCGGAGAACACCAGCCCGGCCATGACCAGGCGCTGCGCCGCCGCCCGCGTCTCGGCGAGGCCGCGTTCCACCAGCGCCACATCGAGCCGTGTCTTGTCTTTCGCCATCTGCCCGCCCTGCTACCATGCCGGACATGAGCACGAAACTTCTTGAGGGCGAACGCGCCCTGATCACCGGATGCGGCGGCGGCATCGGCCGCGGCATCGCCAAGGCCCTCAAAGAGGAAGGCGCCGTCGTCCTGGGCAGCGACATCAAGGCGCCGCCGCCGGAGGACGGCATCGATTTCCTCGCCGCCGACCTCGGCCAGCGCGACGGCTACCGGAAGCTGCTCGACGGCGCGATCAAAAAGCTCGGCACGATCTCGCTGTTCGTCCACGCCGCCAGCCCGCGCCGCCTCGAGGTCGACACGCCGCTCTCGGTCAGCGAGGAGACCTGGGACGCCATGACCGACATCAACCTGCGCTCGGGCTTTTTCCTCGCCCGCGAGGCCGGCCGGCACATGCGCGACAACCGGATCAAGGGCCGCATCCTGCTGATCACCTCGCAGCACCGCGAGACGCCGCGCAACCTGCCGCACTACAGCGCGTCGAAGGCCGGCATGACGATGGTGATGAAGGAGCTCGCCCGCACGCTGGCGCCGGACGGAATCAGGGTGAATGCAATCGCACCCGGCGCGATCCCCGGTGGCGGCTTCGTCGCCGACAATCTCGCCGAGCTGGTGTCGCAGATCCCGCTCGGCCGCCCCGGCACGCCGGACGATATCGCCCAGGTTGCCGTCGCCATCCTGTCGGAACGATTTGGCCGTTATGTCGTGGGCACGACGGTAGAAGTCGATGGTGGAATCGGCCTGAGGAGCTGGATTCCTGCCCGTGCTTGACCTGACGCAATCAAAAATCTGAGCTACACCCTTGGAGTCACAGAGAGGATTCACATGACCCTTCGCATCAATTCGACCGCGCCCGATTTCACCGCCGACACCACCCAGGGCAAGATCGAGTTCCACAAGTGGATCGGCGACGGCTGGGCCATCCTGTTCTCGCATCCCAAGGATTTCACGCCGGTCTGCACGACCGAGCTCGGCTACATGGCGGGCCTCAAGCCCAAGTTCGACGCGCTGAACACCAAGATCATCGGCCTCTCGGTCGATCCGGTCGGCAACCACGAGAAGTGGGCCAAGGACATCGAGGAGACGCAAGGCCACAAGGTCACCTACCCGATGATCGGCGATCCCGAGCTCAAGGTCGCGACCGCCTACGACATGCTGCCCGAGGGCGCCGGCAAGACCAGCGAGGGCCGCACCGCGGCCGACAACGCCACGGTTCGGTCGGTGTTCATCATCGGCCCCGACAAGAAGATCAAGGCGATGCTCACCTACCCGATGAGCACCGGCCGCAACTTCGACGAGGTGCTGCGGCTGCTCGAGAGCTGCCAGCTGACCGCCAAGCACCAGGTCGCCACGCCGGTGAACTGGAAGAAGGGCGAGGACGTGATCATCGTCCCGGCGGTGAGCGACGAGGCCGCCAAGGCCAAGTACCCGAACGGCTGGAAGGCGCCGAAGCCTTATCTCCGCATCGTGCCCATGCCAAAGTGACATCACGTACGAGGAAAATGACGTGAAGCGATTCTCCGTCGTGTTGCTGCCGCTGATTCCGGCATGCGCCCCCACCTACGACCCGCCCCCTCCGATGTCGTTCGAGAGGGCGGTGACGCCGCGCTGGGAAAAGGTCGGCACCTGCCTCAGCACGGCCTTCTCCCCCGACTACCAGGCCGAATACCAGCCCGTGCCGGCGGAGAACCGCGCGCGGCTGTTCGTCTACCGGCCGGCGAAGGCGTCCGTTCCCAAACCGGCGCCGCTGGTGATCGAGATCAAGGCCGGCAGCGTCGACACCCTGGTCGGCTTCCAGAATCCGCCCGACGGCGCCTCGCCCGTCACGGAGCGGGCGCGCCAGGCGATCGGCCGCTGCGGCGAGGCAGCCTGATCCTTCCGACAGACTGAAGCTATGCGCTGAAGGACCGGCGGATGCATTGTCATCCGCCGGACGCGGTCCCATGCTCCCCTCGCCCGAACGCAGCGTGGAGGGAGACCGCCGTGACCACCAATCCGCAGGTTCTGATCGCCGGTGCCGGTCCGGTCGGCCTAACGCTCGCCAACGAACTGGTACGCCACGGCGTGACGGTGCGCATCGTCGACAAGTCGGCCGCCCGCACCGACAAGTCGAAGGCGCTGGTGCTGTGGAGCCGCTCGCTCGAGCTGTTCGACGATGCAGGCTACGTCGGTGGCTTCGCCTCTTCGGGCATGCAGGCGCACGGCGCGCAGATCTCGACCGGCAAGGAGATCGTGGCGCGCGTCTCGCTCGACGGTATCGACAGCCGCTTCCCCTACGCCCTGATGATCGCCCAGAGCGAAACCGAGCGCGTGCTGGAGGAGACGCTCGCGTCGCGCGGCGTCCGCGTCGAGCGCACGGTCGAGCTCACGGGCTTCCAGGACGACGGCAATCGGGTCAGCGCCACGCTGCGCAAGGCCGACGGCACGACCGAGACGGTGACGGCCGACTGGCTGGCCGGCTGCGACGGCGCGCATTCGACGGTGCGGCACGCGCTCGGCATGGCGTTCGAGGGCTCGACGATGCAGAGCGACTGGGTGCTGGCCGACGGCCACATCGCCGGCATCGAGCCCAAGGACCGCATCCACATCTACTGGCACCGCGACGGCATCCTCGCCTTCTTCCCGATCGTCGGCGACCGCTACCGCGTCATCGCCGATCTCGGAGAGGCTGAGGGCGAAGGTCATCGCGCCGATCCCACGATGGCCGAGGTCCAGGCCCTGCTCGACCGCCGTGGCGCGCCGGGCATGAAATTCGCCAACCCGATCTGGCTCGCGGCCTTCCGCATCAACGAGCGCAAGGTGAAGGACTATCGCAAGGGCCGAGTGTTTCTGGCCGGCGATGCCGCCCACATCCACAGCCCGGCCGGCGGCCAGGGCATGAACACCGGCATGCAGGACGCCTTCAACCTCGCCTGGAAACTCGCCATGGTGATCGGCGGCCGGGCC
>CAYZQZ010000475.1:0-3498 GCA_964480235.1 uncultured Reyranella sp.
GTCGCGGGTGGCCACCGTAACCAGATGCCCCGCCCGATCATAAACCTCGACGCGCAGCGGCATCCGGCCCATCGCGTGCGTGGCGCAGGAAAGGCAAGGATCGTAGGCACGGATTGCCACCTCGATGTGGTTGAGCAGGCCCTCGCTGATTTCGGTTTTTCCCGTGAGGAAATCCCGGGCCACCTTGGTGACCGCGCGGTTCATCGGCTCGTTGTTGTGGGTGGTCGACACGATAAGGTTGCACAGGGTGACCTCATCGTTCCGGTTGACGCGAAAATGGTGGAACAGCGTTCCGCGCGGCGCTTCGACTACCCCCACGGCCTCCTCGCGCCGGGTACCATCGGGCTGCAGCACGTGGCGGACGTGGCTGAAGGCGAAGACCGGCTCGATGCCCGACGAGACGTTGTCGGCGAGCAGCGAGATCGTGCCGGTCGGTGCGATCGAGTTCAGCAGCGCATTGCGGATGCCGTAGCGGCCGATCGAATCGCGGACATCGTCGGGCAGCGCCTTGACGGTTTCGCCGGCGAGATAGCGGTCGCGCTTGAACAGCGGGAAGCTGCCCTTCTCGGCCGCGATATCGGACGAGGCCATGTAGGAGAGGCGCTGCACCGCGCCCATCCATTCGCGCGTCAGCTCGACGGCACGCGGGCTGCCATAGCGCACGCCGCACATCAGCAGCGCGTCGGCGAGACCGGTGACGCCAAGACCGATACGGCGCTTGGCCTTGGCTTCCTTCTCCTGCTGGGGCAACGGGAAGCGCGAGACGTCGATCACGTTGTCGAGCATGCGCACGGCGACCGGCACGAGCCTCTCAAGCGCCTCCCGGTCGAGCTGTGCGTCCGGACCGAACGGATCCTTGATCAGCACGGCAAGATTGATCGAACCGAGGAGGCAGGCACCGTACGGCGGCAGCGGCTGCTCGCCGCACGGGTTGGTGGCCTGGATCTGCTCGCAGTAGTGGAGGTTGTTTCGGCGATTGACGCGATCGATGAAGATTACGCCTGGCTCGGCATATTCGTAAGTGGCGCGCATGATGCGCTCCCACAATTCGCGCGCCTTCAGCGTCTTGAAGACCTTGCCGCCGAACACGAGGCTCCAGTCGGCGTCGTCCTTGACCGCCTGCATGAAGGGATCGGTGACCAGCACCGACATGTTGAACATGCGCAGCCGCCTGGGATCGCGCTTGGCGTCGACGAAGGCTTCAATGTCGGGATGATCGCAGCGCAACGTCGCCATCATCGCGCCGCGACGGCTGCCGGCGCTCATGATGGTGCGGCACATGGAATCCCAGACATCCATGAAGCTGAGCGGTCCCGAGGCGTCGGCGCCGACGCCCCGCACCGGCGCGCCGTTGGGCCGAAGGGTCGAGAAATCGTGCCCGATGCCGCCGCCCTGCTGCATCGTGAGCGCCGCTTCCTTCACGTTGTCGAAGATCGACGCCATGTCGTCGCCGATCGCGCCCATGACGAAGCAATTGAACAGCGTGACGGTGCGGCCAGTCCCGGCGCCGGCGATCACCCGTCCGGCCGGCAGGAACTTGAAGCCGCTGAGCGCCTCCTCGAAGCGCCCCGCCCAAGCCTCCGGATCCTTTTCCGGTTCCGCCAGGGCACGCGCCACCCGCTTCCAGGTCGCCTGCAGATCTTGGTCCGTGGCGCCGGCAGGGTCGCGAAAGCGGTACTTCATGTCCCAGATGCGCTGGGAAACCGGGGCCCAATCCATCCCGCAAAAGTAGGCTTGAGACGGCCATTTATCAACAACTCGTTCTGTATCTGTTCTTTCCGGGATGAGACCTCGCGAGCCCGCCGCTCAATCCTCGCGCACTTCGTATCCTTCTCTGCGGGCCACCTCGAAGAGTTCAAGAGATGCCTGCACGGCGCGCTCGACGGAATAGAACTCGCCGTCCTGCGCCTCGTAGATCAGGCCCTGGGTTAATTGGGCCAGGGCAGCGGCCATAATCATGGCGGCACCGGCTTCCGCGAAATCCGAATGCCAGACGAAGGCCACCTCTCTATCCCGCCCCTGAAGGGAAGATGCGAGATCGGGATAGTCGCCGACGAATTCGTCGATCGAGCCCATCCAAACTTCGAAGCCGGTTCTAAAACCGGCGATGTCGGCCGGCCAAAAGCCTTCCGAACCGTCGAGCTCATGCGCCAGGGTCGCTTCGAACCCGAGATCCTTCAATGTCGCCGCAAGACTTGCTGAATCGATCTTCGCGCCCTGCCGCCAGAGGACATGTACTGCCATCGACATCGCAACCCCTCCTTCCGCGATGAAGGCAAGAGTGGTTGCAAATCATACCATTCTCTACCAATCTATGGTTGCATATTCACCAGGCGCGCCGTGGCTGTCTCGGTGCGCTCGCGCAAGAGGGCCATGAACTCGTCGCGCTTCAGGCCCGGCGGGATCGGCGGCAGGATTTCCATCGAAACGACGCCAGGGCGTTTGATGAATTTGCGGCGCGGCCAGAACAGGCCAGAGTTCAGCGCCACCGGCACGACCGGCACGCCGAGCTGGCGGTACAGCGCCGCGACGCCCACCTGGTACGGTCGCTCGGCGCCGACGGCGACGCGCGTGCCTTCCGGGAAGATCAGAATCGACCGGCCGGCCTTGATCCGCGCCTGCGCCTGGCGCATCAGGCCGCGCAGCGCCCGCGAGCCGTCGCCGCGCGCCACCGTGATGTTGCCGGCCCGCGCCATCGCCCAGCCGACGATCGGGATGAAGACCAGCTCGCGCTTGAGCACGATCGCGGCGTCGTCGAACAGCACGGTGTAGGCCATCGTCTCCCACGACGACTGGTGCTTGGACGCGATGATGCACGGGCCCGGCGGCAGGTTTTCCAGCCCGCTGACGCGGTGGGTCAGCCCGACCGTGAGCCGTAGCCACCACAGCACGAACCGGATCCAGAAGCGCGACCAGGCGACCACGGCGCGGCGCGGCAACAGCAGGATCGGCGCGCCCAGAATGGCGATGACCGCGGAGCCCGCGTACCAGCCGACATTGAAGAAGAGGGAACGCAGCCAGAGAAGGGGGGCGGTCATTGCTTGTAACGCCATTTTTAGTGGCATAATGTCGAGCGGCAAGGCACATCTAGTGGCCATTCCCCGGCACCGAACACCATGCAAGTAACCTGTCCCAACTGCCGGGCGCGATACGCCGTCGATCCGCTGGCCATCGGTCCCTCCGGGCGAATCGTGCAGTGCGCGCGCTGCCACGATCGCTGGTTCCAAACCGTCAAGCTCGAGCCAACCCCGCCGCGCGCGTCCCTTCCCCCGGAGCCCACGCTCGGCCTGCCGCCGCCACCCGCGGCGTCCGCCCTGTCCAAGCCTGCCGAGACGCGGTCGGCAACGTCGCCTGGCAAGCCCAGCGACCTCGCGCCCGCGGTCGCTGCGAGCGCAACGCCGCCGCCCGACGGAGACGCCTCTCACCGACCGGTCTCGCCGTTCGCGCCCGAGGCAATGGCGGACAATTTCCCGCGCTTTGCCGGACCGCGCCCCACTC
>CAYZQZ010000476.1:0-3476 GCA_964480235.1 uncultured Reyranella sp.
TACCGGCGCCGGACTCGACGAACACAGCCTCGCGGCCGGCGATCTGGCCACGCCAGAAGCCCAGGCCGCCGATCCGGTGCGCCGGCCCCGAGCGGTCCGACAGGTGGACGAATTCCTCGGGCAGGGCCGATATGACGCCTAACAGCCTGTTTGCCATGGCTGGATGCGTTATAACCGCCGCCGTCCGACCCATGCCAGCCCTGCCTTCCCTGGAGACCCTGCGCGACGCCTGCACCGGCCTCGCCCGCGATGCCGCGCGCGAGATCATGCGCATCTATGCGGGCGACCTCGGCGAGCGGGTGAAAGCCGACAAGAGCCCGGTGACAGATGCCGATCATGCCGCCGAGACGGTGATCGTGGCGGGCCTTCGCCGGCTGACGCCGGGCCTGGCGGTGGTCGCCGAGGAAGAGATGGCGGCGGGCCACATTCCGAAGCTCGACCGCAGCCCGTTCTGGCTGGTCGATCCTCTCGACGGGACCAAGGAGTTCATCAAGAGGAACGGCGAGTTCACGGTGAACATCGCCTTGGTCGAGGACGGCAGGCCGGTCCTGGGCATCGTGCTGGCGCCGGTGCCCGACACGCTGTGGCGCGGCACGCGTGGCCTCGGCGCCGACAAGAGCGACAGAGGCGGGGCGTTCGGCCCGATCGCGGTGCGCAAGCCGCCGGCCGCGGGGCTCACGGCGTTCGCAAGCCGCAGCACGGCGATCTACAGCAATCTCGACATCTGGTTCCGCAACGAGGGGCTCACCGTCGCCGAGCGCAAGCAGGCGGGCTCGTCGCTGAAATTCTGCCTGATTGCCGAAGGGGTGGCGGACATCTACCCGCGCTTCGGTCCGACCAACGAATGGGACACCGCCGCAGGCCAGGGCGTTCTCGAGGCAGCCGGTGGCGAAGTGGTGACGACCGACGGCCGACCGCTGGCCTACGGCAAGCCGGGCTTCGGCAATCCGCACTTCATCGCCCGCACGCCGTACGCACGATGAGCGAGGTCGAGGCGGCGGCGCGGCTGCTCCGCGACGGCGAACTGGTCGCGCTGCCGACCGAGACGGTCTACGGCCTCGGCGCGGACGCCACAAACGAACGCGCGGTCGCCAAGATCTTCGAGGCGAAGGGCCGGCCCAAATTCAATCCGCTGATCAGCCACGTCACGGGGGCCAACGAGGCCAAGCGTTATGTGCGCTGGAACGACACGGCGGAGAAGCTTGCCGCGAGCTTCTGGCCGGGCCCCCTTACCTTGGTACTGCCGCGCTCGAAGGATTCCACCATCGCCCTGCTGACGACGGCCGGGCTCGACACGGTGGCGATCCGCGCGCCGGATCATCCGCTGGCGCAGGCGCTGATCCGCGCCGCCGGCCGGCCGATCGCCGCCCCGTCGGCCAATCGCAGCGGCAGCGTGAGCCCGACCCGGGCCGAGCATGTCCGCGACTCGCTCGGCGATCGCGTGAAGCTGATCCTCGATGGCGGGCCGTGCACGGTCGGCGTCGAATCGACGGTGCTCGATCTCACGACCGGGCGCCCCACCCTGCTGCGGCCGGGTGGCGCCACGCGCGAGGCGATCGAGGCGGTGATCGGGCCGATCGCGGTGAGCGACGCCTTGCCCTCGGGCGACACGCCGCTGAAATCCCCGGGCCAGCTCGCCAGCCACTATGCGCCGAGCGTTCCGGTGCGGCTCGGCGCCACGACCGTCGCAGCCGACGAGGGCCTGCTGGCCTTCGGCCCCGCGCCGCTGGCCGGTGCCCGCACGACCCTCAATCTCAGCCCGGCCGGCGACCTCGGCGAGGCCGCTGCCAACCTGTTTGCCCATCTGCGGGCGCTGGACGCGCAAAACCCGTCCCGCATCGCGGTCATGCCCATTCCCGAATCGGGTCTCGGGCTTGCGATCAACGACCGGCTGCGCCGGGCCGCCACGGATGACGGGTCCGGGCGGCGCGGCTAAGCTTCAGCAAAAGCGAGGAAACATGCCCGACAACATCGTCCCGCCACAGATCCCGACCACGCCGGTCACGCCCGCCGTCCTGGAGAAGCTGCGCGCCATCGTAGGCGACAAGGGCCTGGTCTCGGGCGAGCAGGACATGCAGCCCTTCGTCACCGACTGGGGCCGCAACAGGGTCGGCGGCGCCTCGGTGGTGGTCCGTCCCGGCTCGGTCGAGGACGTCTCGGCGGTGGTGAAGCTCTGTTACCAGGAAGGCATCGCGATCGTGCCCCAGGCCGGCAATACCGGCCTGATGGGCGGCGCCACGCCGTGGCCTGCCCATCGCGGCATCGTGCTGTCGGTCGGCCGGCTCAACAAGGTGCTGGAGGTCGACCCGGTCGGCTATTCGATGACCGTCGAGTCGGGCTGCGTGCTGCAGACCCTGCAGGAGACGGCGGCCAAGCACGACCGCTTCTTCCCGCTCAGCCTCGGCGCCCAGGGTTCGTGCCAGATCGGCGGCAATCTCTCGACCAATGCCGGCGGCGTGCAGGTGCTGCGCTACGGCAACGCCCGCAACCTGGTGATGGGCCTCGAGGTCGTGCTGCCCAACGGCGACATCTGGAACGGCCTGCGCTCGCTCAAGAAGGACAACACGGGCTACGACCTGAAGCACCTGTTCATGGGCGCCGAGGGCACGCTCGGCATCATCACCAAGGCCGTGCTGAAGCTGTGGCCCGCGTCGAAGGACGTGGCGACGGCGTGGCTCGCCATCCGCGATCCCCAGGCGGCCATTGAAATCCTGTCCGAGGCGCATTCGGCGTCGGAGGACAACGTCGAGTCCTGCGAGCTGATGATCCGCGCCGCCACCGAGATGGTGCTGCGTCACATCGCGGGCGTACAGGATCCCCTCAAAGCCGACACCGAGTGGTTCCTGCTGATGCAGTGGTCGTCGTCGCGGCCCAAGGCCGAGGGCGCCGAGGGCATGGCCGAGAAGATGGAACAGTTCCTCGGCGAGCAGATGGAAGCGGGCCGCGTGCTCGATGCGGTGATCGCCCAGAGCGAGGCGCAGGCGCGCAACATGTGGAAGATCCGCGAGAGCGTCGCCGAAGCGAGCCGAGCCGAAGGGCCGGGCCTCAGCTACGACATCTCGGTCTCGGTCTCCAAGATTCCGGCCTTCATCGACCAGGGCATCAAGGCCGGCCTCGCCATCCTGCCGGGCCTGCGGCCGCGGCCGCTCGGCCATATCGGCGACGGCAACATCCATTTCGGCTTCGCGGCCCCCAAGGGCATGGATCGCGCGACCCTCCAGCAATACGCGCCGGCCATCACCCGCGCGGTCAACGACCTGATCACCTCGATGGCGGGCTCGATCTCGGCCGAGCACGGCATCGGCATCGAGAAGCTCGACGAGCTGCAGCACTACCGCAGCAAGATCGAGCTCGACACGATGCGCACCATCAAGCGCGCACTGGATCCAAAAAACATCATGAATCCAGGGAAGATCTTCAAGATCTAGTTGACCGGCAATTGGGCCTCCTCGGCAATCGCATTGGCCATGTACTCA
>CAYZQZ010000477.1:0-3455 GCA_964480235.1 uncultured Reyranella sp.
CGCAAGGTCGCGTGCCTTAACCGCCTGCGCGATATCCGCGAGCTGAAGCGCAAGCAGATCGGCCAGGTGGTCGGCCCGTCGGGCGGCACGACCTGGACCCGCATCATGTTCGAGCGCCAGGTGCTGGGCGAGGATTACTGGAAGAAGCAGGCCGAACTCGGCATCGCGCTCTACCCGTCGGGCGCGCCGACGTCGGACTCGCTGGTGCGCGGCGAAATCTCGATCGCGCCCCTGCTCTACAACATCATCTACACGAAGATCGTCGAAGGTGCGCCGGCCGAGGCGATCTTCGCGCCCGAAGGCGTGCCGATCATTCCCTACGCCGACGGCATCACCAAGACATCGAAGAGCCCCAACGCGGCCAAGCTCTTCATGAACTGGCGCCTCAGCAAGGAAGGCCAGGCCTTCGCCATCACCAAGCTCGGCAACATCACCTCGCTCAAGGAGCCGCCGGCCTTCCCGAAGGGCTGGGACCCCAAGACGGTCAAGGTGTGGGTGCCGAAGTTCGACCAGTTCGAGTCGCTGCGCGACAAGTGGCTGGAGGAATGGAACAAGACCTACGGCTACCGCCAGTAGGAAACGACACGGGTGTCATCCCGAGGGCGAAGCCCGAGGGACCTTTCCCGGTCGGTAAGGGTCCCTCGCTTCGTTCGGGATGACACAGCAATCGAGGCAATGACGTGACCAGCGCTCTTCTCATCGAACATCTCGTGAAGCAGTTCGCGACCGGACGGCCCGCGGTCGACGGCGTGAGCTTCGACGTGCCGGCGGGCGAGATCGTCGTCCTGCTCGGCCCTTCCGGCTGCGGCAAGACCACGACCTTGCGCTGCGTGGCCGGCCTCGAGCACCCGACCGGCGGGCGCATCTCGATCGGCGGACGTGTCGTGTCCGAGCCCGAACGCGGCCTGCTGGTCAGCCCGCGCGAGCGCGACATCGGCATGGTGTTCCAGTCCTACGCGGTGTGGCCGCACATGACGGTGCGCCAGAACGTGGCCTATCCATTGAAGTACCGGCGCAACGCCAGCGGCGGCGGCGACATCAAGTCCAAGGTCGACCAGACGCTCGAGCTCGTCGGCCTCGGCGAATATGCCGAGCGGCCCGTGGTGCAGCTCTCGGGCGGCCAGATGCAGCGCGTCGCCCTGGCGCGTAGCCTGGTCTATCGACCGCAGCTGATCCTGCTCGACGAGCCGTTGTCCAACCTCGACGCCAAGCTGCGCATCCGCCTGCGCGACGAACTGCGCCGCATCCTCAAGCAGACCGGCATGACCGGCCTCTACGTCACCCACGACCAGGCCGAGGCGGTCGTGCTCGGCGACCGCATCGGCGTGATGAAGGACGGCAAGCTCCTGCAGATGGCGCCGCCGGACGAGATCTATAACCGTCCCGCCGATTCCTTCGTCGCCAACTTCACCGGCGCCTCCAACGTGCTGCTGGGCAAGGTGCTGTCGCGCTCGGGCGACAAGGCGACCATCGATCTCGGCGCCGCCGGCCGCATCGAGGCCTGGACCCCGCAGACGCTCGGCGTCGGCGACAAGGCCCGCGTGGCGCTGCGCGCCGAGAACGTGCGGCTGGGCGAGCGCGGCCCGAGCAACGTCTTCTCCGGCCGAGTGCTGGAGCGGCGCTACCAGGGCATGCAGACCGTGTACGACCTCGAGGTCGGCGGCCAGCGGCTGGAAGCGCTCGAACTGGGCACCGCCGCGCGCCATACCGGCGACGGCGAGATCCCCCTCACCCTGCCGCCCGACACCTGCTGGGCCTATCGCGACGAGGGCACGGCCACCGACTAGGGCCTGTACTCACAAGTCCGGAATGTCCGCACTCAAGAGTAAAGCGGCCCCCTGGCGTCGAGCCCGGCATATCGCCAACTGACCCGAGGCGGACATCAGCTTCGGAATGGCTCCTCAATAGACTCGATGCACGTACCTTCCGGCGGCCGACAGGTAAGCAGCGCGAACTGCGCAAGGACAGCAGGAAGGCTCAGCTCATCGCCATGCTGCGCGGAGCAATTGCCGGCGCATTGAAGAAGAATCTGGGTCTCAACGTCGTCCTGGAAAAGTCGGAACGGCCCGGCTGGATCTACCGCATCGCTGATTGCCCTCATGCATTGGTGTCCCTGCCGGCCTTGCCACTCTGGCCGACGGGGATACCATCGAGTCATGAGATTCAGTCGCCGCGCGGTCATCCTTGCTGCAATCGGCGCGGTGGCCGACACTCCTGCAATGGCCCAAACTAGCCCGAGAAGCTCCTCGATCATCGATGATCTGAGCAACCAGGCACCCGCGGCCAGCATCGGCACGTCCTGGCAGCTCTTCACCGACCAGGTGATGGGCGGTGTTTCCACCGGCACCATGAGCCGTGAAGTCGTCGGCGGCCGTCCTGCCATCCGCATGCGGGGAGTTGTCCGCCAGGAGAACAATGGCGGCTTCGTGCAGATGGCGCTCGATCTTTCGCCCGGTTCAGGCGTGGTGGATGCCAGCGCATGGAGCGGAATCGAGCTCGATCTCTACGGCGACGACCAGGACTATGGGATGCACCTTCGGACATCCGATCTCACGCGTCCTTGGCAGTCCTACCGGCAGAGCTTCAGGGCCTTGCCGAAATGGCAGACGATCCGGCTGACGTTTGCCGGCTTCAGCGCCCACCGGACCGACATCCCGCTCGATTTGGGTCGATTGCGCCGCCTGGGTCTGGTCGCAATCGGACGCGCCTTTTCAGCCGACCTTGCTATCGGCGGCTTGCGGTTTTTCAGTTGAAGCCGCGAAGCGTCTCCCCGCTCCGCATATGGCAGCGGCAGGTCGAGGCTGGTTGATATCGTTTGATCGGCACTTTTCGGAAGTCCAGCCCCGGCGCGGCCACGTCTGCTGTTGGGCGTAGACCGGACGTCGTCAGCGCATCCCCAAAACGACGCAACTGACCCGAAGCGGACAGAGTGGGATCGCCGATGAGTACACGCCCCCAGCAGCCTCCTGCTACGCCATCTTCGCGGCCATCTGCGTCAAACCCAGCGCCACCGACAGGAGATCCGAGCCGCCCGCCTGGCGCGCCGACGGAGCCGCCCGCACCATCGCGGCCCGAACCGCCGGCACACGGCTCGATCCGCCGGTGAGGAAGACCGTATCGATGGCATCGGGCTTCAGCCCTGCCGCCCGGATGCAGGCGCTCGCCGATCCGAACAGCCGGTCGATCCGGCCTGCGATCGCCCGGTCGAAAGTGGCCCGCGGCGCCGGAGCCGCGAGTCCCGCCTCGAGAAAGCCGAGCGGCACGTTTGTGCGCGTCTCGGCGCTGAGCGCGATCTTGGCGTCCTCGACGGCGAACGCCACGCGATGGCCGAGCCGCCGTCGCACCAGATTCAGCAGACGCTCCACTTTCGCGGGCTCGGCGGCCAGCGCCGCCAGTTCGGCAAGCTCGCGCTCCTTCTTGAAGGTATAGGCGAAGTTGATCGTCGCCCAGGTGGC
>CAYZQZ010000478.1:0-3449 GCA_964480235.1 uncultured Reyranella sp.
CGCTTTGCCAGTTCTCTCTGTGCGCCGCCACTGCCTGGTCGGCCTGCGTGATCAACCACTCCCTGCCATACTGGCCGGTGAATCCGTCCCTCTCCAAAAGCCCATGGATCACCTTTCAGCTGGATATGGTCCGTTGTCTGTGGCCCATTTTCCCGGCCGCCTGCCTGTGGGGTGCAAGTTTTCCCCTGGCTTTGGCAGCTTCGTCGTCGTCTGGCCAGGATTCCGGCAAGCTGGTAGGCAGGGTTTATGCCGCCAATACGGTGGGGGCGATCCTGGGAGCATTGGTTTTTAGCTTGGTATTGGTTCCCACCATTGGAACCCAGGGTGCGCAACGGTGTCTGGTCGGATTTTCAGCGGCCTTTGCCGCGCTGTTGCTGCTGCCCTATCTCTGGCAGCGTTCATCAGCCTCTGCTGGTGGAGAGGCTTGGGCGGGCCAGGTCAGCAGGCCGGTGATCGTGGCGTTGCTGCTGGCATCGATCGTCTTGCCGATCTGGCCGTAGGAAGAAGCCGGGCCGCTGTAGGGGCCAGTATGGCCGAGCTTGATCTCGGTATCGCTCGCGCCGTCGGAGTACTTCTTCTGGGCGGAAGCAACGCGAACGCTGCCGAGCACTGCGGCAGCCGACACGCCGCCGATAAACATACGCCTGTTGGACTTCACTTGAGGTTACCTCCCAATCCTTAAGACGCCGGACTTTCCACTGAAATACAGGCGACGTGAAGGCATAAAAGTGAAAGGGCCGCCTTTCGGCGGCCCTTCCCGTGTGAAATCCGTTCCGTTGCGCGGATCAGGTGCTCTCGGCGTGCATGACGTCGCCGAACAGCTCCCAGGTCTCGCCTTTAAAGCGGGACAGCTGGACCGCCTGGATCGGATAGTAGTCGGTGGGGCTGGTACTGACCGTGATACCGGGCAGCAGCAACGGCACCTTCAATTTCTGATGGTTGGCCGCCTGCCGCATGACGTTCTCGTGGGTCAGGTTGTCGCCGCACTTCTCCAGCGTCTTATGCATGAGGTACGAAACCGAATAGGCGAAGACGTTCGAGGCATCCTGCAGGCTGGCGCCCGGGTTGCTCTTCTTCATCCACTCGACCCACATTTTCATGTCGGCGTTGTTGTCCCACTGCTTGTCGGTCGGATCCATCAGGTACTGCGCGGTGATCACGCCCTGCACGTTCTCGAAGCCCGCCGGCTTCATGGTCGTCGCGACGCTGGACGAGACATTGTTGAGGTAGATCACGGGCTTCCAGCCGATGTCGCCGGCCTTGCGCATGGCCTGGGCGGCGAACTTCGGGATGGCGATGTTGAAGAAGACGTTGGCGCCGGAATCCTTGAGCTGGATGACCTGGCTGTCGACCGTCGGGTCGGTCGTCTCGTAGGAGACGTGCTTGACCACCTTGTTGGCGTCCTTGCCGAGGCCTTCCTTGAAGCCTTCCCAGTAGTCCTTGCCGTAGTCGTCGTTCTGCATCAGCACGGCGATCTTGGCGTCCTTGATATTGGCCAGGAGGTGCTTGGCATAGATCACGCCCTCGGTGTGGTAGTCGGGCTGATAGCCCATCGTCCACGGGAAGTCCTTGGGCTTGCCCCACTTCGACGCGCCGGTGGCGACGAACAGCATCGGCACCTTCTTCTGGTTCATGTACTTGTGAATCGCCGTGTTGGTCGGCGTGCCGAGCGTGTTGAAGGTGCACAGCACCTTGTCCTGCTCGACCAGCTGACGCACCAGTTCGACCGTCTTGGGCGGACTGTAACCGTCGTCGTAGGTAATGAAATTGACCTTGCGGCCGTTGATACCGCCGGCCTCGTTGACGCTTTTCCAGTAGGCCTGGATTGTTTTGCCGATCACGCCGTACGACGACGCGGGGCCGCTGTACGGGTTGGTGTGGCCGATCTTGATCTCGGTATCGCTCGCACCGTTGTCATACTTCTTTTGGGCAAACGCTACGCTGGACGCGGACACGATCGCGGCGCTCGAGACGCCGCCTATGAAAGTACGCCTCTTGGTCTTCAACGTTGCCTCCTGTGTTTATTTATCGTTATGCAAAACAACGCCGCCAAAATTTTGGGCATTGGAAAGGCAAAATTCGCAGAGTGGCAGGGCGTGCCGATGGAGTAAGCCGCGAGGCCGACCCCGCAACGCCTTGAAAAAGAGGCAGAATCCGCCTCCAACTCACTCTCCCCGACACCACGAAAAAGGGCCGCCAAACAGGCGGCCCCACAACTCGGTTTAAGGATGCGGCTGCTAGCGCCGCAGGCGGCGCAGTGCCAGGTAGACGCCGCCGACGATGCCCATCGGCATGATGTACATCAGCGCGATCAGCAGCAGGCCGAAGATCGTATAGGCGCTGAGGTCGAACTGCAGGCCGATGTCGTTTTTCACGAAGGTCGAAATCGCCTGAGCGGAATTGTCGACCAGCACATAGAAGATGCCGCCGACAACCGATCCCGCCAGCGAGCCGATCCCGCCCACCACCAGGCCGATCAGGAACTTGATCGACAGAAAGATGTTGAAGCTGTCCGGCGCCACGAAGGCGATGGCGGAGGCCGACAGCGCGCCCGCGATGCCGGTATAGGCCGCGCTGATGCCGAAGGTCACCGTTTTGTAGAGGGCGGTGTTGATGCCCATCGTGTCGGCCGCGATGGCGTAATCCCGAATCGCCATCATGGCGCGGCCACTGCGGCTGTTGAGCATGTTGTTGGCCGCCCAGTAGAGGACGATCATCACGAACAGGCAGTAATAGTAGAGCCACTGATCTTCGCTGAGCGGCAGATTGAACGGCACTTCGGGCTTCAACAGCACGATCCCCTGCACGCCGCCCGTGAGATCTTCCAGCCACTTGTATTTCAGAATCTGCGGTACCGCGAGCGCCAGCGCGAAGGTCGCCAGCGCGAGATAGTGCCCCTCGAGCTTGAGCGCCGGCAGACCGAACAGATAGCCGACGGCGAAGCACACCACCGCCGCACATGGCAGGGTCGCGTAATAAGGCATGTTGAGCTTGTCCATCAGGATTGCCGCCGTATAGGCGCCAACCGCGTAGAACGCGCCGTGGCCGAGCGAGATCTGACCATTGAAGCCGGTCAGCAGGTTCAGCCCAAGCACCGCGATCGCCGCGATGATCATGGTACTGACCAGGAACAGACGATAGTCGGACACGACGTCGGGGAAGACCGGCCGCAGCAGCGGCCACAGCAGTGCGACCGCAATGACGACGACAAGCCACTTCTTGGGAAATTGCGGCATGTCAGACCCTCTTCACGACCACGCGGCCGAACAAGCCGGCGGGCTTCACCGTGAGCACGAAGATCACGATGATCAGGGCAACGGTGAGCTTCTCGCCGTTCCCGATGATGTAGATGCCCGTCATCTTCTCGATCTGATTGCCCGCATAGGCGACCATGTTCTCGAGCACGCCGACGCTGAAGCCACCGATCACCGCGCCCCCCGGACCGCCCA
>CAYZQZ010000479.1:0-3445 GCA_964480235.1 uncultured Reyranella sp.
GATGCGCAGGTCGACCAGCGGGAAGCTTTCCTGGTGCACCACCAGCAGGCCGGCCGATTTGAGCAGTTTCAGCTCGCCGCCGGCGGCGAGGCCGGCTTCGAGGCTGCGCATCAGCCGCTCGGGCAGGGGCTCCTTCTCGTTGGCCTCGAAGGTCTCGGCCATCGCGTCGACCACGTTGGTGGTCCTGAGGATGTTGCCCACCGCCACGTAGTCGCGGCCGATCCGTCCCTTGGCGAGCGAGGTGATCTTCGAGCCGTTGAAGAACGCAGCCCGTCCGTCGGCCGCCAGGATCGCGAGTTGGCGCCAGCGCAGGTTCGGGTCGCTGGCTTCGAGGTCCTTCACGATGGCATCGGGAGATTGGCCGGCGGCGAGGCGTTCCAGGGCGAGCGGGCCGAGCGGTGGATCGGTGCGGTGCTGGGTCAGCACGGCGCCGACATGAGCTTTGGCCCAGCCGCAGCGGCTGCCGACCGCCATCGCCGAGGTGGTAACGATGGTGCCCAGCATGCCGGTTCGGGCGCAGCGGCCCGCGATCGAGAAGGTCATGGCGTCTGTATCGGCTGCGTTTCCTGGGTCGGCAAGTCCGCTTCGGCTTCTTCCCCATTCAAATGGGGAAGTGCCCTCGCGCATCGCGAGGGCGATGGGGTCATGACCACTCCGTCGGCGTATGACGCCGACACCTCCCCATATGAATGGGGAGAAGGGCGGGTTGTGGCGCCTTACTCCAGCTCCGTCTTGGTCTCGAAATCTGCCGGCATCGTGATCTCGATCAGTTCGAGATCGTCGGAGTGGGCGATCTCCTTGTGCTTGATGCCGGGCGGTTGATAGACGGTCGAGCCCGCGACCAGGCGGTGCGTGCCGTGGCCCTCGTATTCGAACTCGACCCAGCCCTTCAGCACGTAGACGAACTGGAAGTCGAGCGCGTGGCTGTGGCGCGGCGCGTCGGCATGCATGCCGGGCCGGGCGCGGATCACGTGGGCGCCGACCTTGCCGCCGGTCAGCTCCTTGAGGCCGAGCGGGCGATACTCGAAGAACGGCCGCAGGCCGTCGGGCTGGAACGAATCAGGCCCGAGATGATTGACGATGCTGCCGCTCTCCAGCGCCTTCTGCTTCTCGGCTTCGTCGGTGGTCGGGAACAGGTCGGGCATGGTCTCTCTCCCTGGGTGTGTCGAGACCGATACTGACTCCTCCGCCGCGCCGGGCCAAGCTGCGCCCATGAGCCAATTCGACCTGATCGTCCGCAACGCCCGCTTGCCGGATGGAAGCAGCGGCCTCGATATCGGCGTGAAAGCCGGGCGCATCGCCGCCGTCGAGCGCGGCCTGCCCGCTGCCATGGCCGGAGGGTGCCCCGAGCTCGACGCCGGCGATTGCCTGGTCTCGCCGCCCTTCGTCGACGCACATTTCCATCTCGACACTACGCTCAGCCTCGGCAAACCGCGCTTCAACCAGTCCGGCACCTTGCTGGAAGGCATCCGGATCTGGGGCGAGGGGAAGCCCGACCTCACGGCCGAGATCGTCACCGAGCGCGCGCTCGCCTACTGCGACTGGGCGGTGGCGCGCGGCCTGCTGGCGATCCGCAGCCACGTCGATATCGGCGATCCGCGCCTGCTCGCGGTCGATGCGTTGCTGGCGGTCAAGCGCCAGGTCGCGCCCTACATCGACCTGCAGCTCGTGGCCTTCCCGCAGGACGGCTACCTGCGCAACCCGCCGGCGCGCCAGCTGCTGGCCGCCGCGCTCGACCGCGGCGTCGATGTGGTGGGCGGCATCCCGCATTTCGAGCGCACGATGGCCGACGGCGCGGAGTCCGTGCGCGTGCTCTGCCAGAGCGCCGTGGCGCGCGGCCTGCCGGTCGACATGCATTGCGACGAGTCGGACGATCCGCTGTCGCGCCACGTCGAGACGCTGGCAGCCGAGACCCTGCGCTGCGGCCTGCAGGGAAGGGTGACCGGCTCGCACCTCACCTCCATGCACTCGATGGACAATTACTATGTCAGCAAGCTGATCCCGCTGATGGCTGAGGCGCGGCTGAACGCGATCGCCAATCCGCTGATCAACATCACGCTGCAGGGCCGCCACGACACCTACCCGAAACGCCGCGGCCTGACGCGGGTGCCCGAGCTGATGGCCGCGGGCCTCACCGTCGCCTTCGGCCAGGACTGCATGGTCGATCATTTCTATCCGCTCGGTTCGGCCGACATGCTCGAGGTCGCCTCGATGGGCCTGCACGTGGCGCAGATGACCGGCCGCGACGGCATGCGCGCCTGCTTCGACGCCGTCACGGTGAACGCCGCGAAGGTGCTCGGCCTCGACGGCTACGGGCTGGCGCCGGGCTGCCACGCCGATTTCGTGATCCTGCAGGCGCGCGATCCGATCGAGGCGATCCGGCTGCGCGCGCCGCGGCTCAAGGTCGTGCGCCGCGGCCAGGTGATCGCCGAAAGCGCCCCCCAGACCGCGACCCTCCATCTCCCCGGCCGTCCCGCGACGACGTCGTTCGACCTGCCGGGGGTGTGACGCAATCAACGGTCGACAAGGCAAAGGGCCTCATCCTGAGGAGCGCTCCGCAGGAGCGCGTCTCGATCAGCGCGGAGTAATCTCCGCGCCTTTGATAGGAAGGAGCACCTTGTCTGTTGCTCATCCTTCTCGGCGTTTCGAGCGCTTGCGCTCGAAAGCGCCTGGACGCCGCTGCGCGGCTCCTCAGGATGAGGTTTTTGCGACGACGAATTATTGCATCAAATCAAAGGGTTGAGACCATTCTTCCCTTCGTCATCCACAGGCTCTAGGATGCATCGCTTTCCCGGGGTTTGCCCCGACCAAAGGTTCTGGAAAGCACATGGCTCACATCAGGCTCAATACTCACCCCTCCCAGGGCGGCCAGGCGGCTCCCCCGGTGGTCTGGGGTGCGCGCGATCCGAAGGTGCGCGGGCCGGTGGTCGGCACGGTCGCCGACCCGTCGAAGCGCAACGCCATCGGCGTGCATTCGGGCAGCTACGGCGTCTACCGGGCGCTCGCGATCGCCGCCCATGAACTGAAGGCCGATCACCGGCCCGACTTCACCAACACCTCGCCGGCCGAGCCGATCGGCCCGTTCGAGAGCTGGTTCGATCCGCACAAGATCGTGTCGCTCGATCCGTGGGGCCATCTCGTGGCCGAGGTGTTCGCCGACAAGCTGGCGGCCGGCTGGGACATCCGCCCGACCATCGCCATCACCAAGGCGCACGTGCAGATGCCGGAAATCCGCGACGCCATCGCCGCGGGGCGCCTGAAGCCGGACAACGACATCCTGACACCGCTGGGCGACGTCAAGGTCACCAAGGCCGCGATCGAACCGGTGTGGTGGCTGCCCGGCATCGCCGAACGCTTCGGCGTCAAGGAGAGCGATCTCCGCCGCACGCTCTTCGAGCACACCGGTGGCATGTACACCGAGCTGGTGACGCGGCCCGACCTCGAA
>CAYZQZ010000480.1:0-3444 GCA_964480235.1 uncultured Reyranella sp.
ATTCAGATGGGGAGGTGCGCGGTAATCCGCGACGGAGGGGTCATGAGCCTCCGTCGCGTGCCTTATGACCCCTCCGCCCCCGTAAGACGGGGGCACCTCCCCATGTGAATGGGGAGGAGGCGCTCAAGCCGGATCGAGGCCTTTGTCGCGGAACAGGGCCTTGGCGTCGGGCGAGACGAGAAAGGCGATGAAGGCCTTCGCGAGGTTCGCCTTGGCGCTCTGCGTCTCGATGCCGGCCACGAAGTGGGTGACCATGTGCAGGTCGCCGGGCAGGGGGCCGACGATCTCGACCCCCGGGACCTGCAGCAGCTCGGGCACCTGCTGGATCGCGAACGCGACCTCGCCGGTCGGCAGGAACTGCGCGGAGAGGCCGCCCGGCGGCGGGAAGCTCGTCTTGGCGTCGATCGCCTCGCGCAGTCCCCAGCGGTCGAGCAACTTCGCGAAGTAGATGCCGCTCGCACCGCCATTGTCGGGATGGCTGTAGGAGATCGCCGTCGCGTCCTGCAGCGACTTCTTCAGCGCCGCCTCGCTGGAAATGTCGGGACGGGCCGCGCCTGCCTTGACCGCGACGGCGGTGGCCGAGCTTGCGATCGGGGTCACGCTCGCCGGAACCAGCCGGTGCGCGCCCAACATCGTGTCGATGCCGGCGCGATTGAGCAGCAGCACGTCTCCGTACTCTGGGCCTGTTTCATTCCCCTGCAGCCGCTTGACCAGTTGCGGCGCGGTGCCCCAGGCGGCGGCGATTTTCACGCCCTGCGCCATCTCGAATCGCGGCACCAGGATTTCGAGCACCGGCTGCACGGCGATGGTGCTGTAGAGCTTCAGTTCGGTCATGCTGCGTCCACCATAACGGCCTGCCAGCGGGAGAGGGAAGCACCATGCCGGACCTGTTCGAGACCATGCAGACGATGCGCGCGATGCGGCGGCTGAAGCCCGATCCGGTGCCCGACGACCTGATCGTGAAAATCCTGCAGGCCGGGACCTGCGCGCCGTCGGGCGGCAACACGCAGAAATGGCGCTTCCTGGTGATCAAGGACCGCAAGATCAAGGAGGCGGTGCAGGTCTGGTACAAGAAGGCGTTCGATGAGTGGATCGGCCCGCGCTACCTCAACAGCACGCCGCCGCCGGGCGTCAGCAAGGAGAAGTACCTCAAGCAGCACGCGGCGGTGCAGTACCTCACCGACCACTTCGCCGATGCGCCGGTGTGGATCGTCGCCTGCCTCGCCGAGGAGACCAGCAATCGCGGCGCCGGCGCTTCGATCTATCCGGCGGTGCAGAACATGCTGCTCGCCGCCCGCGCGCTGGGGCTCGGCGCCACGCTCACCACGCGCCACCTGTTCTACGAAAAGGAGGCCGACCAGGCGCTCGGCCTGCCCGAGGGCGTGCATTCCTGGGCGATCCTTCCGATCGGCTGGCCGATGGGCAAGTTCGGCCCGATCAAGCGCGCGCCGCTCGGCGACGTCGTCTACCAGGACAAATGGGGGCAGCCGTACAAGGCGGTGTCTTGATCTTCCGGACCGCGGGCCTCCAGGCCCGCTCATGAACCCGAGCGGGCCTGGAGCCCCGCGGTCCGCATGAGGAGTAGACGATGAAACCCGGTCTCTACTGGGTGACGCCGGTACGGCAGGGCGTCGACCCCGGGCCCGGGCTCATCCCGCTTTAGAACCTCGTCATCATCACCAGGCCGATGGTGTTGGTGCTGGGCAGGATACCGGCCGGATCGAACTGGTGGTGGAAGTATGGGTCGATGCTGAAGTTCTTGGTGACCGGCAAGGCGGTGCCGGCGGTGAAGCGCAGTTGCGCCACGCGATGGAGGGTCGAGTCCCAGAACGCCTCGGCGGAGACGAACGGTATCGTCGTGTAGGAACCGATCTCGACGCGGCGTCGAGCCAGCAGGGCGGGCCTGATCCGCACCGTGAAGCCGAGGGGCTGCCAGATGAACTCCTCGCGCAGGCGAAGGTCTCCGCCGAAGCCTCTCGGCTGGCCGATGCGGCCGATCTGGTCGAGGTAGAAGCGGTTCGCGGTGTAGGGAACGCGGTTCACCGAGTTGTCGTGGCGGTAGCCCACGGCGCCCTCGAAGAAGGGGTTGAAACTGTGGGCCCAGCGGCCGCTGACGACGGCACGGCTCAGTTCTCCGCGGCTGAGATTGTCGTTCAGCCGAAACATGAGCTGGGCCTGGTCGACCTTGGTCACCATGTGGGCGAACTGGATTTCGGGCCAGAACTGCGTGATCTGGGCCGATGCAGGCCGCGGGACGGTGAGGCACGCCCCAAGGAGGGCGAGCAGCGGCAGAAGCGAAGCGGCCAGCAGGTTCAGACGGAGCAGGAGCATGGCGGGCGGCCGCAAGCTCCCATGGAGCGGAAGAAGGCGCAATCGTGTGGCACGCCGCGGCACGGCATGGCTTAGTCTTCCGGGACAAAGGGGGCCAGCTGTACGAGGCGGCCGGTTGGCTCTCCTCCCCATTCAAATGGGGAGGTGTCGGCGTCTTCGCAGACGGAGGGGGCATGACCCCATCGCCCGCGTGAGACGCGGGCACTTCCCCATATGAATGGGGAAGAGTGCGAAGGAGGAGACACTGAAACTCGGTCTCTACATGGCGACGCAGTGGCGGCAGGGCGCCGATCTCGGGCCCGAGCTCGCCAACCTGATCGCCCAGACGCGCGCGGCCAAGGCGGCGGGCCTCAGCTCGCTGATGGTCGGGCAGCACTTCGTCTCGAGCCCGCTGCAGATGTTCCAGGCGATGCCGTTGCTGGCGCGGCTCGCGGCCGAGGCCGAGGGCATGCGGCTCGGGCCCGGCCTGCTGCTGCTGCCGCTGCTCAACCCGGTGATCGTGGCCGAGGAGACCGCGACCCTCGACTGGCTGACCGGCGGCCGCGCCATCATCGGGCTGGGGCTGGGCTACCGCGCGGAGGAATTCGCCTCGATCGGCGTGCCGTTCAAGGAGCGCGTGCCGCGCTTCGTCGAGGGCGTCGAGGTGATCCGCAAGCTGTGGCGCGGCGACACCGTCGAGCACAAGGGACGCTTCCACACGCTGAGCGGCGTGCAGGCCAGCATCGGGCCGCAGCAGAAGGGCGGACCGCCGATCTGGATGGCGGGCGACGTCGAGGCCGCGATCAAGCGCGCGGCCAGGCTCGGCGATGCCTGGATGCCGTCGCCGATGGTGACGGAGACCGACATGGCGAGGTTCAATGCCCTGTTCCGCGAGACTCGTGCCGCGGCCGGCCTGCCGCCGGCCGCCGAGTATCCGGTGATCCGCGAGGCGCATGTCGGGAGCATGGACGAAGTGCGCGAGCCGCTCGGCTTCAAGTACGAGGCCTACGCTCAGTGGAGCGGCGACTCGGGCTTCGTGCCGAAGGACGGCATCCGCGGCGATTTCGACAAATTCGCGGGCGAGCGCTTCCTGATCGGCTCGGCCAACGAAGTGGCCGACAGGATCGCCCGCTA
>CAYZQZ010000481.1:0-3443 GCA_964480235.1 uncultured Reyranella sp.
CAGCGTCATTATGCGCGCCAAGGAGATCATCCCGGTCGACCTCGCCAAGGAAAAGGAACCGCTCGACCGCTTCGGGAAGCAGCTCGACATCACCATCGGCAACGACCTGATCGCCCAGTTGCTCGCCGGACTTCGCCAGAAGTACGGCGTTACCGTCAACGAGGCGGCGTTCACCGCGGCCTTCCAGTCGCAGCAGCCCCAGCAGTAGCACCATGACGATCTCCCCGGACTTTCCGGCCTTTTCTGCGACCTACGAGGCCGGCAAGCCGCAACTCGTCTGGACCAAGCTCGTTGCCGACCTCGAGACGCCGGTGTCGGCCTACATCAAGCTGGCAGACGGACGCGCCAATTCCTTCCTGCTTGAATCGGTCGAGGGCGGTTCTGTGCGCGGCCGCTATTCGATGATCGGTTTCAAGCCCGACGTCATCTGGCGCTGCATCAAAGGCCAGGCCGAAATCAACCGCAATGCCCGTGCAGACGCCCACAGCTTCGAAAAGCTGCCCGGACGGCCGCTCGAGACGCTGCGCGTCCTGATCCGCGAATGCCAGATGGACCTCCCGCCAGGCCTGCCGCCGATGGCCTCCGGCCTTTTTGGCTTCCTAGGCTACGACATGGTCCGCGACATGGAGCGGCTGCCGGACAAGAATCCCGATCCGATCGGCCTGCCTGACGCGATCATGGTGCGACCAACCATCGTTTGTATCTTCGACCGGCTGGAAGACCAGGTGACCCTGGTGACTCCTGTATGGCCGCAGGGCGGCATGACTGCGCGTGCCGCCTATGAGGCCGCCCAGGAACGACTGGCCGACGCCGAGGCCGATTTCGAGCGGTCGCTGCCCGTCCGGCGCGCCAATGGCGACGAGCTCGACGCACTGCCTGAGCCCCAGGCCAACATGTCGAAGGAAGCTTTCAAGAAGATGGTCGAAACCTGCAAGGAATACATCCGTGCAGGAGACGCCTTCCAGATCGTGCCGTCGCAGCGCTTCTCGCTACCGTTCAAGCTGCCGCCGCTATCGCTCTATCGCTCGCTGCGCCGGATCAATCCCTCGCCGTTCCTGATCTTCTTCGACTACGGGGACTTCTCGATCGTGGGTTCGAGTCCTGAGATTTTGGTGCGGCTGCGCGACAACACCGTCACCATTCGCCCGCTCGCCGGCACCATTCGGCGCGGCGCCACGCCGGAGGAAGACAAGCAACTCGCCGAAAAGCTGCTGGCCGATCCGAAGGAACATGCCGAGCACCTGATGCTGCTCGATCTCGCCCGCAACGATGTTGGACGCGTGTCGAAGATCGGCTCGGTGCGGGTGGTGGAGCAATTCACCATCGAAAAATACAGCCGCCTCCAGCACATCAGCAGCCATGTCGAGGGTACGCTCGAGGACGGACTGGAAGCGATCGACGCGCTGAAGGCCGGCTTCCCGGCCGGCACGCTATCCGGCGCTCCCAAGGTCCGCGCAATGGAGATCATCGACGAGGTTGAGCCCGTGCGGCGAGGCATCTACGCCGGCTGCGCCGGCTATTTCGCAGCCAACGGCACCATGGATACCTGCATTCTGCTGCGTACGGCACTGGTCAAGGATGAGGTGATGTACGTCCAGGCCGGTGTCGGCGTGGTCGCTGATTCCGACCTCGAGGCCGAGTATCAGGAAAGCGTGCTGAAGGCGCGCGCTCTGGTCGATGCGACGGAAGAGGCCGTGCGCTTCGAGAGCAGCCGCAACGTCGGCAATACAAAACGCTAACCTTGCGCTAGTCTTCTCCTCAACGGAGGAGACGAATGTCCGACTGGCAAAAGAAATACCAACGCCTGCTGTTCGACCGCCCGCACCCCAAGGTGCTGCGGGTCACGATGAACCGCCCCGACAAATACAACGCCACCGACTCGATCATGCACACCGAACTGGTGAATGTGTGGCGTGACATCGATGGTGACGACACGGTCAACTGCGTCATCATCCAGGGCGCCGGCGGCAAGGTTTTCTCGGCCGGGGGCGATTTCGACCTGATCGAAAAGAACATGAAGGACTTCAACGCCCTTCTGCGCACCTGGAAGGAAGCGCGAGACATCGTCTACAACGTCATCAATTGCTCCAAGCCGATCGTCAGCACGATGCGCGGCCCTGCTGTCGGCGCGGGCCTGGTGGCCGGCATTCTCGCCGACGTGTCGATCGCTTCGAAGAAGGCCAGGATCATCGACGGCCACACCCGGCTCGGCGTCGCAGCCGGCGATCACGCCGTGATCGTGTGGCCCCTGCTCTGCGGCATGGCCAAGGCCAAGTACTACCTGCTGCTTTGCGAATCGATCGACGGCGAGGAGGCCGAGCGCATCGGCCTCGTCTCGATGTGCGTCGAAGACGACCAGCTCGAAGCCAAGGGCCTGGAAGTCGCGACCAAGCTTGCCGAGGGCGCACAGACCTCGATCCGATTCACCAAGTACGCGCTGAACAATTGGCTGCGCATGATGGGCCCGTCCTTCGACGCCTCGACGGCACTGGAAATGCTGGGCTTCATGGGCCCCGAAGTGAAGGAAGGCCTCGCTTCCCACCTCGAGAAGCGCAAGCCCAAGTTCGACCCCTACTCGCCGATCTGAGGAACCGATCATGCGCGGATTGGACGGCAAGAACGTCATCGTCACCGGCGGCGCAGGCGCGATCGGCGCCGCGATCTGCCGTCGCTTCGCAGGCTACGGCGCCCGTGTCGGCGTGTTCGACAAGAACGTCGAGGGCGCCCGGAAGCTCGCTGCCGAGATCGGGGGCTTCGCCTCGGGCGTCGACATCACCGACTACGAGGCAGTCGGCAAGGAAATCGCCCGCTTCGAGAAAGAGGCCGGCCCGACAGACGTGCTGGTGAACAATGCCGGCTGGGACAAGTTCGTGAACTTCGTCGACACCACGCCCGACCTCTGGGAGCAGGTCATCGCGATCAACCTGCGAGGCCCGCTCAACATGAGCCACTTCGTGCTGAAGGGCATGGTGGCGCGCGGTCATGGCCGCGTCGTCAACATCGCCTCGGACGCCGGTCGCGTCGGCTCCTCCCAAGAAGCCGTCTACTCGGCCTGCAAGGGCGGGATCATTGCCTTCACCAAGACGGTGGCGCGGGAAGTCGCGCGCAAGGGCATCACCCTCAACACCGTGTGCCCCGGCCCGACCGACACGCCGCTGCTGGCGGCCGTCGCCGGCGACGACGAGCGCGGCCAGAAGGTGCGCGCCGCCCTGGTCGGGGCCATCCCGATGAAGCGGGTCGGCCAGCCCGAGGACATTCCGGGCGCGGTCTGCTTCCTCTCGAGCGACGACGCAGCCTTCATCACCGGCCAGACGATCAGCGTCTCGGGCGGCCTGACGATGCACGGTTGACCGGAGACCGTCAGACAGCGGTCAAGTCGACTTCGCTTCGCTCACCATGCCCTGATTGGGGGCGAAGACGTAGACTCGATGGTCGAGCGGACG
>CAYZQZ010000482.1:0-3435 GCA_964480235.1 uncultured Reyranella sp.
CCTCAACAGGGTCGGCCGCAACTTTGCCGGCAAGACGATCCTGAACGCGGGCCAGGTGGAGGATGTCGTGGCGTATCTGGCGACGTTGAAGGAGCAGCCGTGACCGGCCGACGGGACTTCCTCGCCGGGGCGGCCGTACTCACCCTGGTGCCGTTCGCAGCGGCGCGCGCCACGCCGGAGGCGATGGCGGTGGCGATCCAGGAGGTCGTGAAGGGCGCGACCATCCGCGACGGCAAAGTGACGCTCGACCTGCCGCCGCTGGTCGAGAACGGCAACACCGTGCCGATGACGGTGACGGTCGAGAGCCCAATGACCGAGGCCGACCATGTGCGCGCGATTCACGTCTTCAACGAAAAGAACCCGCAGCCGCACGTGCTCGATGCGCGGCTCGGCCCGCCGAACGGCAAGGCCTTCCTCGCCACTCGCATCAAGCTCGCCGACGCCCAGAAGGTGGTGGCGATCGCCGAGATGAGCGACGGCACCTTCTGGCGCGCCAGCGCCGAGGTGATCGTCACGCTGGCGGCTTGCATCGAGGACCTGACCTGATGAGCAACGTCCTCATCAACGCACCGAAGGCCGCGCGCAAGGGCGAGCTGGTCGAGATCAAGGCGCTGATCCTGCACCCGATGGAGACCGGGTTCCGCTCCGGCACCAACGGCCGCATCATCCCGCGCAACATCATCGAACGGTTCACCGCGACCTGGAACGGCCGGCAGCTCATCGACATGAACTTGTCGCCGGCCATCGCCGCCAATCCCTTCGTCTCCTTCTTCGCGGTGGCGCAAGAGAGCGGGCGGGTCGTCATGCGCTGGTCGGGCGACAACGGCTTTCAGGTCGAGGAATCGGTTACGATCGCCGTGGAATGAGACTCTGGGCGCTGGCACTGGTCTGCGTGTTCGCGGCCTCGCTGGCCGTGGCGCAGGCCGTTCCCGACCCGCGCCGTTCCGGCTACCGCGACATGGGACCGGCGCTGCAGAAGATGCAGGACGATGACGGCGCCAATCCCGGCATGCTGTTCGTGCAGAAGGGCGCCGCGCTGTGGCGTGCGCCGGCCGGCGGCTCGGGCAAAGCCTGCGCCGATTGCCATGCCGAGGGCATGACGGGCGTGGCGGCGCGCTACCCGGCGATCCCGCCCGGTCGCGATACCCCTGTCGACCTCGAAGGGCGCATCGAGCTCTGCCGCAGCGAGAACCAGCAGGCCGGCAAGCTCGCGCCAGAGAGCGAAGACCTGCTGGCGCTCACCGCCTTCGTCGCCAGCCAGTCGCGCGGTCTGCCGGTGGCGCCGCCGGACGATCCTCGGCTCGCGCGCTTCAAGGCGGAGGGCGAGGCGCTGTACCGGTTGCGGCAGGGCCAGCTCAACCTGTCCTGTGCGATCTGCCACGACGACAATGCCGGCAAGAAGCTTGCCGGCATCACCGTGCCACAGGCCCATCCCACCGGCTATCCGATCTACCGGCTGGAATGGCAGACGCTGGGCTCGCTGAAGCGGCGGCTGCGCAACTGCCTGGTTGGCATCCGCGCCGAGCCGCTCGGTTGGGACGCGCCGGAACTTGTTGCGCTGGAACTGTATCTGATGGAACGGGCCCGCGGCATGACGATGGAAGGAATCGGCGTCCGGCCTTGAGTGTTGCGATGCGTTGACGCCGTACCCTGCGGCGGCCTATGACAACTGCGCAGTCGAGGAAAATTAGTTGCAGTCTCTGAGGGACATTCGCGCCAGAGTTATGACTCTCCGCCGGCGATCCTTGCTGCGCGCGGTTTCGGCGTCGATGCTGCTCGGCGCGCCGGCGTCGCTGGTTGCGCCGAGGACTGCCTTGGCCCAGGCCACGCGGCTGAGCCTGGGCACCGCGCTCGAGGGCGGGGCGGTGCACAACTATGGCATCGCCTTCATCGATACCCTGCGTCAGGTCGATCCGCTGATGGAGATCAAGGCCGTCAACACGCGCGGCATCCAGGACAACGTGGCTCTGCTCGAGCAGGGCAAGCTCGACATCGCCCTGGTGTTCGGCGAAGTCGCGCATGAGCTGTTCGCCGGCATCGGCCAGCCGCCGAGTAAGCTCAAGATCGTCAGCGTCACGTATTCCACGCCCGGCATGTTCGTGGTCCGCGCCGACAGCCGCTACCGCGCGATCGCCGATCTCAAGGGGCGGCGTGTAGTGTGGAACATCAGGAACGGTGGCCTCGCCTTGCAGGGCCGCTACCTATTCGACGGGCTCGGCCTCGATCCGGAGAAGGACTTCGAGGCGGTCTACATCGAGAAGCTGAGCGAAGGGCCCGAGATGGTGCTCGACGGCACGGCGGCCGCCCTGTGGGGCGGTGGCTATCGCTGGCCGGGCTTCATCACCGTGGCCAACAACACGCGGGGCGCGCGCTTCATCGCGCCCAGCGAGCAGGAGATCGTCCGCATCCGCGACAAACATCCGTTCCTCGCGCGTCTGGTGGTGCCGGCCGGCCTCTATCCCGGCCAGCACGATCCGATCCCGACCGTCGGCACCTGGAGCTACGTGCTGGCGCGAGCCGATCTCGAGGAATCGTCGGGCTACCGGCTGGCGTCGTCGCTGCACAAAGTCGAGCGCGCAAACCTGCTCAACAAGACGCTGATCGAATCGACGATCAAGAACACGCTGTCGGCGGTGGACAGTCCCGACATGCTGCATCCCGGCGTGCTGGCCTACTACAAGAAGGCCGGGCTGGTTAAATAGCCCGCACGGGAACGCTTTTCTCCGCGGCGGACGGAGAGAGATTATTCTGCCGGCTCCAGCCCGAAAATCGACGCGCCCTTTCGATGTCTCGCGGCCCTGGGCGTGGCTAGTCTCCGGCCATGCGTGCCTTTGCCCAGGACCTCGTCGCCCGCACCGCCCGGCTGTTTGCCGCACCGCAGCCGCAATTGTGGACGGTGACCGTCGCCGGCCGGCCGGTCGGCCTGCTGGCCTGTGAGGCAGGCGGCGCGCGGCTGAGCTGGTTCGAGACCGCGGATCCCCGCCTGCGCAGCTATGGCGGCCCGCTGCCCGATGGATCGGGGGGCGGCGAGCTCGACGCGCTGGCCGCGTCGCTCAGCCTGCGGCTCGGCCGGCAAGTGGAGCTGGACTCGCTCCCGGTCTAGAGTGCTTTCCCATGGCCACACTCAACCAGGACATGGACGCCATCGACCGCAAGATCGTGGCGCTCCTGCAGGACGACGCCAGTCTCTCGCTGGCGCAGATCGCCCATCGCGTCGGGTTGTCGCAAAGCCCCTGCTGGAAGCGCATCCAGCGGCTGGAGAAGGCCGGCATCATCCAGAAGCGGGTGGCGCTGATCAATCCGGAGGCGATCGGCATGGGCCTCACGGTCTTCGTCTCGGTCGAGACCGGGGACCATTCGACCGCCTGGCTGTCGAAGTTCGCCCAGACCGTGACCGCGATGCCCGAAGTCATGGAATTCCACCGCATGGCCGGC
>CAYZQZ010000483.1:0-3372 GCA_964480235.1 uncultured Reyranella sp.
GAGTTCTGCTGCGAGGTGATCGACTATGGCCCCGGCACCGAAAAGAGGGTGAAGTCCGGGACGCGCGTCTGTGCCATGCCGGTGATGCTCGAAGCAGATGGGCCGAAGGGCATGGGTTATTCCAACGCCTATGTCGGCGGCTATGCCGAGCAGATGCTGCTCGCGGCGCCCCTGCTGCTGGAAGTGCCGAACGGCCTGCCCACGGAGCATGCCGCGCTCACCGAACCGCTGGCGGTCGGGGTGCATGCGGTCGAGAAAGGCGCTCTGAAGGGGGACGAGACGCCGCTGGTCGTGGGCTGCGGCCCGGTGGGGCTCGCCGTGATCGCGGCGCTTCGCCTGAAAGGTATCCGCCCGATCGTGGCGGCGGACTATTCGCCCAAGCGGCGCGAACTTGCGATCAAGATGGGCGCCGACATCGTGGTCGATCCCGCCGGGGAGGATCCGTACGCCAAACTGGCGCCGGGCAAGCGGGCGGCCCTGTTCGAGTGCGTCGGCGTGCCGGGGCTGATCCAGCAGATCATGGAGAAGGCGCCGCGCGACGCGCGCATCGTCGTGGTCGGGGTCTGTATGGAGGCCGACACGATCGAACCGATGTTCGGCATCGTTAAGGAACTCAGCCTGCAGTTCGTCCTGGGCTACACGCCCGAGGAGTTCGCGCGGTCGCTTCGTCTGCTCGCCGAGGGCCAGGTCGATGCACCGTCGCTGATCACTGCCAAGGTCGGCCTCGACGGCGTCAAGGGAGCCTTTGCCGAGCTGGGAAATCCCGAGCGGCACACGAAAATTCTGGTAGAACCTTGGCGCTGAGGGAGGAAATCCAATGAAGTTCTACAATTCGGTCGGTCCGAACCCGCGCATGGTCCGCATGTTCATGGCCGAGAAGGGCATCGACGTTCCCAAGGTGGAAGTCGACCTGCGCGGCGGCGAGAACCGGCGCGAGCCCTATACCAAGCTCAATCCGTCAGGGCAGATGCCGGCGCTCGAACTGGACGACGGCACGGTGCTGGCCGAGATCACGGCGATCTGCGAGTACCTCGATGAGAAGAAGAAAGACACCCCGTCGCTGATCGGCGATACGCCGGAGGAGCGGGCGAAGACGCGCATGTGGACGCGACGCATCGACCTCAACATCGTCGAACCGGCGGCCAACGGCTTCCGCTTCTCGGAGGGCCTGAAGCTCTTCCAGAACCGCATCCGCTGCATCCCGGAGGCTGCCGAAGGCTTGAAGGCGACGGCCCGTGACAAGCTCGCCTGGCTGAACGGCCTGATGGGAGCGGGCCCCTTCGTCTGCGGCGCCAAGCTCACCATGGCCGATATCCTGCTGTTCGCCTTCGTCGACTTCATGAAGCAGGTCGGACAGCCGCTCGATCCGGCCAACACCAACCTTGCCGCCTGGTACGAGCGCATGAAGGCCCGGCCGAGCGCCGCCGCGTAGCCCGCGGCGGCGGCAGGGTCTCCTCGCGGGGCCCTTGACGCGCCACCGGCCTTTGCCATGGTGGCGTCACTTTTTCAGGACTAGCCTCGCGCCGCCGCAATCCGGGGAATGCAGGCCTACCAAGACGCAGGGAACAACAATGCGCCGTCTGATCGCTTTGCTTGCACTGATTGTCACACCGGTTCTCACCGCCGTTCAGGTCTCCGCCGCAGATGTGCCCAAGGGGCTCTGGCTGCTGACCGACTATCCCTCGCAGACCGTCCGGGCGGGCGAGGTCGCCAACATCCGCTTCAAGCTGCAGAACTCGGGCATTCCGCCGGAGCCGCTCGCGCTTTCAGTGGACGGTGTACCGAGCGGCTGGAAAATCGACATCCTGGGCGGCGGCCAGCCGGTGGCGTCGGCGATGCCCGCAGCCAACGAGGCCGTGAGCCTGCAACTCCGGGTCGACGTCCCGAAGGATGCCAAGCCGGGCTCGCAGAACATCATGATCAAGGCCAAGGGCCTGCTGGTGGCGCTCGAACTGCCGGTCACGCTGACCATCGCCAACGAGACGCCGGCCAAGCTCACGATCAAGACCAAGTTGCCCTCGCTGATGGGCACGCCGAAGTCGACCTTCGACTACACGCTGTCGGTCAGCAACGACAGCGGCAAGGACCTGACCGTCGCGCTGGCGGCGCAGGCGCCGGCCAACTTCCAGACCAGTTTCACCGAAGGGTTTGGCACGAACGAGATCAGCCAGCTGCCGATCGAAGCCGGCCAGTCCAAGGACATCAAGATCAAGGTGACGCCGCCGCGCGACGTGAAGGCCGGCAACTATCCGGTCACCGTGCGCGTCTCGGCAGAGGGCGCCACCGCCGACCAGCGGGTCACGTTGCAGATCAGCGGCCAGGGCAAGCTCGCGCTGTCGACCAAGGATGGCCGCCTCAGCGGTGAAGCCCAGGTCGGGAAGGCCAGCGACTACACGCTGGTGCTGAGCAACGACGGCACCGCGCCGGTCGAAGAGATCGAGATGTCGGGCAGCGTGCCGGCCAACTGGAAGGTCGAGTTCGATCCCAAGACGGTGGCCTCGCTCGCCGCTGGCGAGAAGAAAGAGGTCAAGGTGTCGGTGACGCCGTCGGACAAGGCGATCGCCGGCGACTACGTCTCGTCGTTCCGGGCCAATGGCCGGGGCGAATCGAGCTCGGCCGATTTCCGCATCACCGTCACGACATCGACGATCTGGGGCGTCGCGGGCATCGGCATCATCGCCATTGCCCTGCTGGTACTGCTCGGCGCAGTCGCCCGCTTCGGCCGGCGCTAAAGGCCGGTGGCAACGATGGACGGCAACGTCATCGAAGCCCGCGGACTGTTGAAGCTCTATGGCAAGGCCCGCGCGGTCGATGCCATAGATCTCGACATCCGCCGCGGCGAGATCTTCGGCCTGCTCGGGCCCAACGGCGCGGGCAAGACGACCACCATCCTGATGATGCTGGGCCTCACCGAGACCAGCGGCGGGGCGGTGAGCGTGAGTCCCAGTGCCGCGGCGTAGGGCGGCTGCGGCAGCAGCGGGCCCAGGCTGAGGCGCAGCGGCGCGCGCAGCAGCAGGCCGCTCAGCCGAAGGGCAAGCTCGGGGCCCAACCCCGGAAGCAGAGAAGCCGAGCCAGACGGGCGGCCCGCGGGCAGTGCGCTGAGTGACACCTCCAGCTGAGGAGGCCGCGAAAGGAGGGAAGCGGAAGAGTTAGGGCTTCAGCAAGGGCGTTACCCTTGCCGAAGGAGACAGGGTCGTGAGGCCAGTAGGATGCTGAGCCCGTTCCCTGCAACGGAACGACCCGTGGACCCCGCTGCCCAAACCTCGGCCGCCGCCGCCCACGCCACATCCAGCTCAATCACCAGCGCGTCACTGCCACTTCCGCCGCCCGCCGTGCGGATGCCACCAATGCGCGGGGAGGCTCCACCCAGGC
>CAYZQZ010000484.1:0-3359 GCA_964480235.1 uncultured Reyranella sp.
CAGCTCACCGACACCGACATCAAGTCGGTGGCGATCGAGTACGAGTGCCAGGTGGCGGCGCTCAACATCAAGCCGCTCAGTCAGGTGGCGCTGATGGGCGTGCTGCGCCCGCAGCTCGACTCGGTGAACATGGTCAACGCACCGGTGATCGCCCGCGAGCGCGGCATCGAGGTCGCCGAGGTCAAGCACGAGCGCGACAGCGACTACAACTCGCTGATCAAGATCTCGGTGACGACCGACAAGTACACCCGCACCGTCAGCGGCACGCTGTTCGGCGGCAAGCATCCGCGCATCGTCGACATCAAGGGCATCGAGATCGAGGCCGAGTTCGCCCCGCACATGCTCTACATCACCAACGACGACAAGCCGGGATTCATCGGCCGGCTGGGCACGCTGCTCGGCGAGAGCAAGGTCAACATCGCGACCTTCCATCTCGGCCGCGACAAGCCCGGCGGCTCGGCGATCGCGCTGGTCCAGGTCGACCAGCCGCTGTCGCCCGAACTCACCGCGAAGATCGCGGCCCTGCAGAGCGTGGTGCAGGCCAAGGCGCTGGGCTTCTAGAAGACCAGCGCTCCCGCGTTACCCGTGATGCGACCCGACCAGCAGCGCGGGCGGGTCGCCGGTGGAGGGCGGTGCATGGACCAGGGTTCCGCCGCCGGTGTCGCTGGAGAGCTGGAAGTCGCTCGCGGCGTACTGGCCGATCAGGTTGAGGGTGGCGGTGTCGGCGCCGTCGGTGATCGTCAGGACGCCGCCGTCCGCGCCGGCTGACCAGGTGAGCGAGGCATCGGCGAAGGACACATCCATCAGGTCGATGGTCGCGTGATCGCCGGCGAGGCCGGCGACCGTGCCGGAGAAGGTGTCGGCATCGGCGAGCTTCATCAGGCCGTCGCCGGCGAAGGTGATCGTGCCGGCCGTGAGACCGCCCGTGAAGACGGTCAGCGTTCCGCCCGACAAAGTGGCTCCGTTCAACAATCCTCCGGAGTCGACGACTTCAGTGCCGTTGCTCCAGACCACCGCTTCCGAGGCGGAGCCGCCGGCGGAGATGTATTCGCTGCCGTCTGCCTGCACCTGGGTGCCGCTCGTCGTTCCGCCCGAGGAGACGACCTGCAGACCGCCGGACACGGTCGTGGCGAGGGCGGTGCCGAGCACGACACGCGAATCGGAGATGCCAAGCACTGTGCCGCTGGCGCGTTCGCCCGCCTGCACAAAGATATTGCCGCTATCGCTGGCGGGTAGCGCGTCTTCTGACGGCGGATCGTAGACCATCGTGCCGCCCTGATCGGCGACTTTGAACTTGAAACTAGCCAAGGTGTAGGAGCCGCCGGTTATGTGCAGCGTAGCGGTGTTGGTTCCGTCGCCGAAGGTAAGGTCGCCCGTGCCCGCATTGTAGCTCGAGGTGAAGCTGCCGCCGCCGTAGGTGACGTTCTGTACGACGACGTACTGATTTATGTTGGTCAGGCCGGCGATGCTCGCGGTGACGTTCTGTGTCGTTGACAGAACAAGGGCGCCCGAGCCGGTGGCGCCGCCCGCGAAGGTGATCGTGCCGTTCACAATGCCGCCGGACGACACCAATATGGCGCCACCCGACAAGGTTGCTCCAGTCAGATTACCACCTGAGCTGACATACTCGATGGCGGCCGCAGACACCACCGCGGCCGACACTGTGCCGCCATTGTCGATGTGCTCGTAGCCGCCCGACTGCAGTTGCGTGCCGCTTGCGACACCTCCTGCATGGATGGTCTGGTGGCCGCCGGCCAGCGTGGTGCTCACCGCAATACCCGAGACCCAGGCCGACCCGGAGCCGCTGACCACCGCGCCACTTATCGTGCCTCCGGCGGAGACGTAGGCATAGCCGTGCGCCGCCAGGATCGTGCCGCTTGCGGTGCCGCCCGCGCTGACGATCAGACGGCCATTGGCGGATACGACCGTGCCGCGGGCGATGCCGTTCGCATCGACGAACTCGGCTCCGCTGCTCGACTCCGTCGAACCCGAGGTTATTCCCCCAGAGAGGTACTCATAGCCGCCCTGTAGCAACAGTGTATTGCTGGCTATACCGCCTGCAGAGATGGTCTGCCATCCACCGGCGAGCGTCGTGCTGACCGCGGTGCCGAGAATCCACCCGGAACCCGAGCCGCTGATGTACATGCCGCTGGCCGTGGCATTGGCGTAGACGTGGCTGTGCCCGTGGGTGCTGAGATCGGTTCCGTAGGCCACGCCGCCGGAACTGACGAGCTCGTGGCCATTGCTCAGCACTACGGTGCCGCTCGTAGTTCCCTGAGCCGAAATGGCGATCACGCCACCGCTCGAGACAAAACCCCAATAGGCGGTGCCGCTGCTGGTCACCGTTTCAGTTACGCCGGTGGACAGGGTAATAGCACTGGTCACGGCACCCGAACTGACCGTTATGCCGCCGCCGGTAAAAATCGCATTGCCGCGAGTTTGGCCGTTCGTAAGAACAACCTGTCCGTTGCTTGTAACGTCGGCAGTAGTGTTGATCGTGAATGTCTGCGGAGCGCTTTGCTTCATTACAGGCAAGGCGAAGGCAGTATCGGACGGCAGGTACTCATTCATCGTGACGCTGTAGGTGCCAGCCCCGGTTCCGAAATGAATGGGCACGGTTGTCGCCCATTGGCCGTCGGTATCCGCAGTAACAATGAGTGCGGCGTGGTTGATCGTCAGTTGGTTGGCGTTGGTGAGCGTGAGCTTCGCGACGTTTTCACCACCTATCTTGTTGGTATAGTTGTTCACGTAATAGTTGGGAGTGCCTAGTGCGGCTTGCGCAGTAACCAGGGCATTGTCGGCGCCGGTCCATCCGACAAACACGTTGGACGAAGTGACGGTCAAGGCGCCCGGTGTCAGTTGGGCCACAGTGTTGGAATTTGTGAAGGTAGTGGTCGGCGTGTAGGACTGCGTGAAGGCTGCCCCCGCATTCGAGCGTCCGCCCAATACAGGTGCCAAGGGAATGGCAAAGGCGCCGACGGCATCTCCCGTTTGGCCGCCTGGTATGTCGTTGCCACGGACAGGTACGAACAATGCAGGATCCAGCGAAGTCCAACTCGGAAAGAAATTGACGCTAAGATTCTGCGTGAATTGATTGGTGGAGCCGTCGCCGCCGACAATTGCAAGCCCATCAATTGCCATGGCGCTTGCTTGGGGCGCATGGCCACTCGGGTCGACGTAAGTCGGATTGAGAACTTGCGGTGCCAGAACCGTGCCCCCGGCCGACAGGTACATGTTGAAAGTCTTTGTCGATGCCCCTGAACCAACGTCAATTTGATACCAGTTAACTCCCGAGCCGGTATTGTCGTGATGCACCCCCATTGAATTGGTCCACCTTGAGAGTTTGACTGTTTTGCAAG
>CAYZQZ010000485.1:0-3349 GCA_964480235.1 uncultured Reyranella sp.
CGAGGTGCGAGCGCACCGACCAAGCCTGCCGCAACCAGCCGCTTCATGGCGTCGATCGGCAGGAACGTCTCGCGGTCGTCGGTGTGGGTGGCTTCCTTGTCCCAGGCGAGATCGGTGTCGAAGTGCGTCGGCGGGTTCGCGACCTCGCCCGACCACACCTGCTTGCGGTTTTTGGCGTCCCGGTTCGATCGGTCCAGGGGACCGGCCGTCGTGACCAGCGCCACGGTCGACTCGGCCAATGGCCGCGCAAGCCGCGTGAACGGCACGTCGGTGTGATGCGCCCAGACATAGTCGTTGTTGTAGCCGAGTGCGCGGTAATAGAGCCGCGTGCGCTCCATGTATCGAACGGGTAGTGCCGTCGGAGTGTCGGTCATCGGATCGAGTTTAGCCCCGAAACGGGAAAACGCACCACGGGCGCCTTTCGCACTGCCTATCGGACATCTTTTCCGACGGCATCGGCCACCGACTTGAGGCCGTCGCGGGCCAGCGCTGCCGCCAGCTCGTCCTTGACCCGGCGCACCAGCGGCGGGCCCTCGAACACCATGGCCGAGTAGAGCTGCACTAGGCTCGCGCCGGCGCGGATCTTGGCGTAGGCGTCGCCACCCGAGGCGACGCCGCCGCAGCCGATCAGCGGAAACTGCCCCTCGACCCGGCGCGCGGTCTTGCGCAGCACCTCCGTCGACAGGTGGGTGAGCGGCGCGCCCGACAGGCCTCCCGTTTCGCCCTTGCGGGGCGAACGCAGCGACGCCGGGCGCGACAGCGTGGTATTGCCCACGATGATGCCGTCCATCCCGAGATCGCGGCATACCGCGACGATGTCATCGAGATCGTCGTCGGTCGCATCGGGTGCGATCTTGACCACCAGCGGCAATGGCCTGGCGGCGATCGCGTCCTGAACGCGCTTCAGCAGGTCCGCGAGCTGCTGTCGTCCCTGCAGATTGCGCAGTCCCGGCGTGTTGGGCGACGACACGTTGCAGACGAGATAGTCGGCGTAGGGCGCGAGCGCCACGGCGCAGGTCACGTAGTCGGCGGCCCGGTCGGTGCTGTCCTTGTTGGCGCCGATATTGACGCCGACAAAGCCGCGGCGTGGCCGGACCGCGAGACGCGACCGTGCCGCGTCCAGGCCCTGACCCGGAAAGCCCATGCGGTTGATGACACCGCGGTCCTCGGGGAGCCGGAACAGGCGCGGGCGGGGATTGCCGTCCTGCGGCCGCGGCGTGACGCTGCCGATCTCGACCAGGCCGAAGCCCATGCCGAGCATGGCGTTGGGCACTTCGGCGTTCTTGTCGAAGCCCGCCGCGAGGCCGATCGGATTGGGCAGGTCGCGCCCCCAGACCCGGATGCCCAGGCTGGCAGGATCGTCGCGGCGGTCGCCCGGCACGAGGCCGGTCTTCAGCGAGCGGATCGCCAGACCGTGCGCGGTTTCCGCGTCGAGTTGCGACAGAAAGAGATCGGCGAGTTCGTACCAGACGGCCATGCCTTCTGGTTAGCAGATGTCCCTTGTGGAGCGCTCAGCGGAAGATCGTGTACCCGCTTTGCGGATTCTGGCCGGCGCCACGCGGGAACTGCTGCGTGAAGAGCTCCTTGTAAAGGTTGAGCATCTCCGGTTCGTCCGGCTGCTGCGCGGAGGTCCAGGAAATGACCTGCGACATCGCCATGTCGTTGCGGCAATAGACGGAAAACAGCCGGACCTTGCCCGGCGTTCCCTCGGTGGTCTTGGCCTTGCCGCGGCAGACCATGTCGGCGCCGACGTCATTGACCGCGTTGAAGACCAGGACGAGCCGGTAGTAGGGACGCGGCTCCTCTTTCGGTGCGTCGTAGGTGAAGGTGAGGTTCGGCGGCGGCTTAGCGGTCTGCATCACCGGCAGCATGCGACGCGCGACCTCATCCGGCGGAAGGTTGGGAAACGGATTTCCGACGATCACGACCTGGAACGGCTTGTTGTCGGTCGCGGCGAAGAAGTCGCGGAAGTCGTACTGAACCGCGTAGTCGTAGCCACCCAGCGTCGCGGCCTGCGACGGGACGAGCAGGCCGGCAAAGCAGGCCACAGAGGCAAGAGCCGTCGCAATGGCACGCATGAAACGATTCCTCCAGAATTCCGCGGAAGACGATAAGCCTTTGGTAGATCGCCGGATATCACATTGTCGCGCGCGAAGTGTCAGCCGGGCGTAAGGCATCAGACGTCGAGATCGCGTGCGAATTTGGCGTTTTCCGTGATGAAGGCATAGCGCTTCTCGGGTTTGCGGCCCATCAGGTCCTCGACGAGGGTGCGTACCCGCATTTCTTCGCGCCGGTCGTCCGCGTTTGCTGCCGTCGGCACGTCGACCTTGAGCAGTACGCGCTTGGCCGGATCCATCGTCGTCTCGCGCAGATGCACCGATTGCATCTCGCCCAGCCCCTTGAATCGGGTGATGTCGGCCTTGCCGCCGAACTGCGTCTTCACCAGCTCGTCCTTCTGCGCATCGTCCTGTGCGTATTCCGTCTTGCCGCCCTTGCTGATGCGGTAGAGCGGCGGCTGCGCGAGGAAGAGGTGGCCGTTTTCGATCAGCTTCGGCATCTCGCGATAGAAGAACGTCATCAGCAGCGAGGCGATGTGCGCGCCGTCGACGTCGGCGTCGGTCATGATGATGACGCGCTCGTAACGCAACCGCTCGTCGCTGTAGTTGGCGCCGGTGCCGCAGCCCAGCGCCTGGATCAGGTCCTGCACTTCCTGATTCTCGCGCAGCTTGTCGGCGCTGGCCGACGCCACGTTCAGGATCTTGCCGCGAAGGGGCAGAATAGCCTGGGTCTCGCGGTTGCGCGCGGCCTTGGCCGAGCCGCCGGCCGAATCGCCCTCGACGAGGAAAATCTCGGTGCCGATCGATGCCGAACTCGAGCAGTCGGCGAGCTTGCCGGGGAGGCGCAGCTTGCGTGTCGCGGTCTTGCGCTGCTGCTCGCGGTCCTGGCGGCGGCGGACGCGCTCCTCCGCCTTGGAGATGACATGCTCGAGCAGCACGTTGCCGGCTTCCTTGTCGCCGGTCAGCCAGTGCTCGAAGTTGTCGCCCACGATCGTCTCGACCAGCTTGTTGGCCTCGACGCTGACCAGCTTTTCCTTGGTCTGGCCCTGGAACTGCGGCTGCTCGATGAACACCGACACGACCGCGGCGCTGCCGTCGATCACGTCGTCGGCGGTGACGATCGAGCCCTTGCGGTTGCCGGTCAGCTCGGCGTAGCGCTTGAGGCCGCGCACGAGGGCGCTGCGGAAGCCGGACTCGTGGGTGCCGCCCTCGGCGGTCGGCACGGTATTGCAGTAGGAGCGGACGAAGCCTTCCTCGTCGGCCGGCCACCACACCGCCCACTCGACCTTGCC
>CAYZQZ010000486.1:0-3342 GCA_964480235.1 uncultured Reyranella sp.
GCTCGGTCACGAATTCGACGTCCGGCTGCTTCTCCTTCAGGAGCTTCTTGAAGGCCGCCGTCGCCGACTGACCATACTCGTAGTTCGGATAGACGATCGCCCAACGCTTCTTCTTGAGCTTGGCAGCGTCCGGAATCAGCATCGCCGTCTGCATGTAAGTGGAAGTGCGCAGGCGGAAGGTATAGGCGTTGCCGGCGTCCCAGACGATCTTGTCAGTCAGCGGCTCGGCCGCGATGAACAGGGTCTTGCGCTGCTTGGCGAAGTCGGCGACGGCGAGTCCGACATTCGACGGAAAGGTGCCGACGAGGAAGGCGACCTTCTCGCGGCTGAGCAACTCCTCGGCGACACGCACCGCGTCGCCCGGCACACCGTTGTCGTCGCGGCTCACGATCTCGATCTTGCGGCCCAACACGCCGCCGGCCGCGTTCACTTCCTCGACGGCGAGCTCCCAGCCCTTCTTGTAGGGTTCGAGGAAGGCCGCGAAGTTCTTGTAGCTGTTGAGCTCACCAATCTTGATCGGCTCCTGCGCGACGGCCGGTACGACGAACGATGCGGCGACGAGCGCGGACGCCCCTGCCAACAGACGATTGCGGGTCAGCATGAATTCCCCCTCCAGAAAGCGATGAACCCCGTATGGGCCGAGCCTAGCACCCTCTTACGACGCAAAAGAAGAGCGGGCTTGGATGCCCCAGTGCCCCTCCTGCAGGGTCACGATGTAGATCGTCTCGAAAGTGGCCAGGAGCGAGCCATCCTTGCGCCAACGGCTGAATTTCAACTTCAGATGGACCTTGTTGGCGCCGACATGGATCGGCGTGCGCTCGTCCCAGGTGCTGCGGTGCCAACCGTCGCCGGCCCGCGCGACGAAGTCGTCCAATTTGTAGTCGCCGTGGTTCTGCCAGACCACGACCTTGCCGCCGGCCAGCCGGACATGCGGGAAGTTGCAGGCGTCGTTGACCGCCCGCTCGTCGCCGTGGTTGAGAGCGGCCAGATAGTCGTCCATGGCGCCCATGGCGGATTTCAAAGGATCGCTCATCGCTGGCCGTCGCCCACCTTGATGCCGTCGACAGTGAGACCGCCGACGCGCGGATAGGGTCGGCCGCCGATCGCGGCGGCGACAATGAAAACGATCTCGTCGGGTTTCGGACCGTCCGGCACCGCGAACTCGATCGCATCGTAATGGCTGCGAACGTACGCGGCGTTGACGTGGTGCAGCGGGATATCGATGCGCGTCCCGGCGGCGGCGACCTTGCCCGTCGACGGCATGATCGACTTGGCGCCGCCCATCGCCTTGCGCACGCCCACGCCCGCCGGCTCGTGCCAGATCGCCGCGTGCTCCAGCTCGCCAGCCACGCCCACGATGACGCCCTTGCCGTAGGCCTCGAACTCCTGGCCCGTGGCGCTTAGCATCTTCATGAGGCGGTTGGTCAGCTCCATGGCGAGCGGCTCCAGCGCCTGCACCATCGGCAGAAGATCCTCGACGTAGCGGCCGGCAAACGGATTGGCGACCACGCCGCCCACCACAGCCTTGCGCACCGGCTTCGTGAGATCGGGGCCGCCGTCGTGAAGCGTCTCGTCGACCAAGCCGACGTATTTGCGGACCTTCACCAGTTTGTTCATGCGGCCTCCAAGAGGCGCCAATCGCCCTTGAGCGACAGCGCAGCGGTGAGATGACGGCGCTTCGCTTCGGCGGCGCCGCGGTCGAGGGCTTCGGTCACGACGCTCGTCGGGAGGACGCCGACCTTGGTCGTGACCAGCAGATCACCGAGATCGCTATCGGGATCGAGGTCGCGCGCCTTCTGGCGCTCGATGGCGGCGTGGTCGGCATTGACCTCGTTCGCGACGATGGTGGCCGCAGCATCGGCTGCGGCGGCAGTCGGCGCGAGGATGGTGACGGCGTCAGCAATGCCGAGCGAGAAAGAGCGGCCGCCCCAGCCTGACGTCGCGAGGCCGCGCACCAGGCGGTCATGCGTCAGCGTCACGGCGCCGTCCAGGGCATCGACGAAAATGCCGGCGCGCAGCTCGTGCCCCGGCGAGAGATGGAAGGCGATGTCTCCGCCATTGTTGACATAGGCCTTGTCGAGACTGCAGCCCTCTACCAGCGCAGCCAGCATCTCGTCAGCAACGGCTCCGGCTACGGCCGCCATCGGCGTGATGTAAACGTCACGATAGGGCCAAACGGCCTCCGCCATGCGGCGGGCGACGGGACCTTGCAGGAGCGGGTGAGCTTCGCCAGCGGGGCGGCGCAGGATCGCGAGCTCGCTCACCAGGGTCGGCAAGATGTCGGGGAAGCGATCGGTGGCCAGACGATAGGCGGCTTGCACTTCGCTCTGGGCACCGAAGGCCTCGATCACCAGATCGATTGGTCCGTGCTGCAGGTGCAGGCGGCCATCGGGCAGCCGGGCGCGCTGCGGCCCGATCACCTGTCGAGCCTCACCTTGCTGGAGCGCAGTACTTCCTGCAGCGAGACCGCGCGCGAAGCATAGCCGCCCAGGGCAGCGTAGTCGTCGGCACGCAGGGTGAACTCGATCGGCGCCACCAGGGCCGGCGTCGGCACGTAGCCGAAACTCTTCTCCGGCATCCTGGAGACATCGACCATCAAGGTAATGCCGCCGCCCGGCCAGACATAGGCCGGCACGCCGCCCAGGGTGACCTTGGTCAGGGCGTCGCGCACCGAGCGGGTGAGGCGCACGGGATTTTCGGTGACGCCCGCCCGCAGCGAGCCGCCGGCGCCGGCCATGAACAGCACGGTGCAAAGCGCCGGCTCGCAATTCTCGGCGATGCGCTCGACCACCGCCCGCACCGGGCCCGGCATGTCGGCCGGCTGCGGTTTGAGGTCGTTGTCGAGGACGAACCAGCCGGAGTGCTCACCGGTGGTCGAAACCATCAGCAGTTTCAGGCCGGGCCAGGCGACCTTCGGGTCGATCTTTTCGATGATGTCGAGCGGATCGCTGACATCGGTGCCACCCCAGCCGAGGCCGGGCCGCGCCACCTGGAAGTAGCGGCCCGGCGTCGATTTGCGGCCGCGCACCCGGATGCCGGCCGGCTTCATGTCGAGGAAGGCACCGCCCTGGTGCTCGCTCAGCACACCGGTGATGTGGTCGTCGACCACGATCACCTCGTCGACATGGTCCTTCCATTGCGGCGCGAACATGCCGATGGCAGCCGACCCGCAGCCGACCCGCATGCGTTCTTCCAGCGTACCGTTGACGACCGGCGGTCTGTTGGCCTGCACCAAGACGGTCGCACCGCCGTCGATCGCCAGTTCCACGGCCTCCTTGTTACACAGCGCCAGCAGGGCGTCGCAGGTCACGACGCCTTCCTTCTTGCTGCCACCGGTCAGGT
>CAYZQZ010000487.1:0-3332 GCA_964480235.1 uncultured Reyranella sp.
GCCTTGGCGTTGGCCTCGGTATCGGCATCGTTCATGCGGCGCACGAAGGCGATGCGCCATTCCGACAGCACGATCGAGAACACGATGTAGCTGCCGACAGCCGCGAGCGTCACGGCCGTGAAGCGCCAGTCGTACAGGTTCCAGAGGATGATCCCGACCAGGCCGATCTCGAACAGGGTTGGCAGGATGTTGAAGGTCATGAAGCGGATCAGGAATTCCATGCCCTGCGTGCCGCGTTCGATGACCCGGCTGAGGCCGCCGGTCTGCCGCTCGAGATGGAAGCGCAGGCTCAGTGCATGCAGGTGCCCGAAGACTTCGAGGGCGAGATTGCGAATCGCCCGCTGCGAAACCGGCGCGAAAATGGCGTCCCGAACTTCGCCGAAGGCCTGGGCAAGCACGCGGGCGACGCCGTAGGCCAGGATGAGGGCGACCGGCACCGCGACGGCCTGGATCTTGGGATCGCCGAAAGCATCAATGGCGTGCTTGTAGAGGATCGGGACATAGACGTTGGTGATCTTCGCCAGCACAAGCAGCACGAGTGCTGCGACAACCCGTCCGCGCAGTCCCCACTCACCCTTTGGCCACAAATGCCGGCCAAGAATGGCCAGCACTTCCCGCGACCGCCGAGGATCGAGGGCGGGTGGGCGATTGTTGGAGGGAGGCGACATTGCGTAAGGCCGTTAGGGCGCGCGAGTTGGGAAACGTGGCGCTGGTAGCGCTACGGGAAGGGGCCTTCTATCGTGCCGGCTTGATCGCCGATAGTCCCCGTGAAAAGCTATTTCATGAGTTTTCGTAGGGCCTTGGCGGCCATTGTCTTGTGTGCAGTTGCACCCGCCATGGTGAAGGCGCAGGACGCACGCAAGGTCGAGATCGGCTACGAGATCACGTTTGCGGGCTTTGCCGGCTTCCGCATCGACTTCGACATCAGCTTCAACGGCGCGACCTACGCCGCGGAGAGCCGCACCTTCAAGGAAGGTCTGCTGCGGGCGCTCACAATTCACTATGAAGGCCGCAATCGTGCCTGGGGCGGCTTTACCGCACAGGGAGCGCAGCCTGCGGCAGGTTCCCTCTCGCTCATCGTGGGCGACAAGACCAGGACCTGGCTTGCCGAGTACGACAAGGAAGGTATGGCACGGCAAACCCACAATCCGGAATGGAAGCCGCAGCCGCAGCAGGCGATCCCGGAAGACAAGCAAAAGGGTTCGCTCGATCCCCTGTCGGCCGCCTTGAGCGTTGGCCTCAAGGGTGATGCCGCGTGCGAGCAGACCGCCCCATCCAACGACGGCAAGCGCCGAATCGACGTGCTGCTGAAGAAGGTCGGCACCGAAACGCCGTCCCAGGCGGGAGTCCCGCAGGCAAAGGGCGACCTGCTGGTGTGCGAGGTCTACACCAAGCGCGTCGCCGGCGAGTTCTACGACGCGCCCGAGGAGGCCGAGAGCAAGCGCGAAGCACCGATGAAGCTCTGGCTGGCGCGCCTCGACGATACGCCCTTCCGCTATCCCGTGCGTCTCGAGGCCAAGACCGGGTTCGGCACGATTCGCGGCAAGATGCTGTTCTTTCGTGAACGGCCGCTGACGGATCAGGAAAAGGCGTCGGGGCGCTGACCCCGCCGCCCGGTCAGGCCGCGCGCTTCTGGTCGCGGTTGCGCAGGAAGGACAGGATTTCGGCCGCCGCGGCGGGGATGTTGGTGCCCGGCCCGTAGATCGCCGCGACGCCCACCTTCTTCAGGAAATCGTAGTCCTGCGCCGGGATCACTCCGCCCACGACCACCATCACCTCGCCGCCCTGCTTTTTCAGCTCCTCAATGAGTTGAGGCACCAGAGTCTTGTGGCCGGCGGCCTGGCTCGAGACGCCGATCACATGCACGTCGTTCTCGATCGCTGCCCGCGCGGCCTCGGCCGGCGTCTGGAACAGCGGACCGATATCGACGTCGAAGCCGAGATCGGCAAAGGCCGTGGCGATCACCTTGGCGCCGCGGTCGTGACCGTCCTGGCCCATCTTCACGACCATCAGACGCGGCCGGCGGCCTTCTTCCTCAGCGAACGTCGAAATGTCGGTGCGGATGCGGGCCAGGCCCTCGTCGCCCTCCCACTCGCCGGCATAGACACCGGAGATCGAGCGGATCGTCGCCTGGTAGCGACCATAGACGCCTTCCAGCGCCGAGGAGATTTCTCCCACCGTGGCGCGCGCGCGCGTTGCCTCGATCGAGAGTGCCAGCAGGTTGCCGGTGCCGTTGCGGGCGGCCTCACCCAAGGCCTTCAGCGCCGCAACGCATTTTGCTTCGTCGCGGGTCTTGCGGATGTTGTTGAGGCGCGTGACCTGCGATTCGCGAACCATGTCATTGTCGACATCGAGAATCTCGATCGGGGCCTCTTCCTTGAGCTGGAACTTGTTGACGCCGACCACGATTTCCTCGCCGCGGTCGATGCGCGCCTGGCGGCGGGCCGACGCTTCTTCGATCCGCATCTTGGGCATGCCGGCCTCGACCGCCTTGGTCATGCCACCCAGCGCCTCGACCTCCTGGATGAGCTTGCGCGCTTCGGCAATCAGGCTCGCGGTCAGCGATTCGACATAGTAGCTGCCGGCCAGCGGATCGACCACCTTGGTGACGCCGGTTTCGTGCTGGAGGATGAGCTGGGTGTTGCGCGCGATGCGCGCGGAGGTCGGCGTCGGCAGCGCGATCGCCTCGTCGAAGCTGTTGGTGTGCAGCGACTGGGTGCCGCCCAGTACTGCCGCCATAGCCTCGTAGGCGGTGCGGATCACGTTGTTGTACGGATCCTTCTCGGTGAGCGACACGCCCGAGGTCTGGCAGTGCGTCCGCAGCGAGAGCGAGTCGGCCTTCTTCGGATCAAACGGCTTGACCAGCTCGGCCCACAGGAAGCGCGCCGCGCGCAGCTTCGCCACTTCCATGAAGAAGTTCATTCCGATGCAGAAGAAGAACGAGAGCCTGGGCGCGAAGGCGTCGATGTCGAGGCCCTTGGCCTTGGCAGCCCGCACGTATTCGAGACCGTCGGCCAGCGTGAAGGCCAGCTCCTGGACCAGCGTCGCGCCGGCCTCCTGCATGTGATAGCCGGAGATCGAGATCGAGTTGAACTTAGGCATGTACTTGGCCGTGTGCTCGATGATGTCGGCCACGATGCGCATGCTGGGTCCGGGCGGATAGATATAGGTGTTCCGGACCATGAACTCCTTGAGGATGTCGTTCTGGATGGTGCCACCCAGCTTGTCCTGCGGGACGCCCTGCTCCTCCGCCGCGACCACATAGCCGGCCAGCACGGGCAGCACGGCGCCGTTCATCGTCATCGAGACGGAGACCTTGTCCAGCGGAATGC
>CAYZQZ010000488.1:0-3330 GCA_964480235.1 uncultured Reyranella sp.
CACGTCGGAATACTTCTCCTTGTGGAGCTTCGAGGCCTCCTCGCGCCACAGCACGCCGGTGTGCATGACGTTGGCCTTCTCCGACGACAGCACCTTGTTCTTGCGCTTGCGCGCCAGCTCGAAGGCGACGGCGCAGACGCGGCGGATCTCCGGCGCCGTGTAGCGCTGGGTGTCGAACGCCTCGACCTCGCCCTTGGCATTGACGTGGCGGCCGCGCGGCTCGCCGAAGTACACGCCGCTGGTCAGCTCGCGGATGATCATGATGTCGAGACCCTTGACGATCTCGGGCTTCAGCGAGCTGGCGTCGATCAGCGCGTCGAACACCTTGGCCGGGCGCAGGTTGGCGAACAGGTCCATTTCCTTGCGCAGGCGCAGCAGGCCGCGCTCGGGCTTCTTGCTGAAGTCCGCGGTGTCCCATTTCGGACCGCCGACCGAACCGAACAGGACAGCGTCGGCTTCGAGCGCCACTTTCATCGTGTCGTCACTGATCGGCACGCCGTGCTTGTCGAGTGCCGCGCCGCCAACCAGGTCTTCCTTGATGTCGAAACCGACCGCGCGCTTCCTGCCCATCCAGGCGATGATCTTGCGCACTTCGTTCATGACTTCGGGGCCGATGCCGTCACCGGGCAGCACCAGCAGATTGCGGTTCGACGCCATTGTCCTGCTTCTCTTGTCTTGTCTAACGGATAACGAGGATCACTCCGCGGCGTGCAGCCACGGCTGGGAATCCTTCTGCTTCTTCTCGAAGTCGTCGATCTCCGACTTCTTCTCCATCGTCAGTCCGATGTCGTCGAGACCTTCCAGCAGGCAGCGCTTGCGGAACGGATCGATGTCGAAATGCACCGTGCCGCCGTCGGGTCCCTTGATCTCCTGCTTCTCGAGATCGATTTCGATGACGGCGTTCGAGCCGCGGCTCGCATCGTCCATCAGCTTGTCGATGATCTCCTTCGGCACCTTGATCGGCAGGATGCCGTTCTTGAAGCAGTTGTTGTAGAAGATGTCGGCGAAGCTTTCGGAGATCACGCAGCGGATGCCGAAGTCGAGCAGTGCCCACGGCGCGTGCTCACGGCTCGAGCCGCAGCCGAAATTCGGACCGGCGATGATGATCTTGGAATTCTGGTAGGCCGGCTGGTCGAGGATGAAATCCTTCTTCTGGCCGTCGCCGGTCCAGCGCATCTCGTAGAACAGGCCGTCTTTCAGCCCGGTGCGCTTGATGGTCTTCAGGAAGTTCTTCGGGATGATCATATCGGTGTCGATATTGACCATCGGCATCGGTGCGGCGACACCGCGCAGCGTCGTGAATTTTTCCATGTGACCCTCGGCGATTGGGCCGGAATAAACGGGCTTTCCGGGGCCCCGTCAAGCCAGCCGGGCCGCGGGTCAGACCGCCGGATTTGGCGCTCTTTTGGACCCTTTCAGCCGAAGCCCCAGCCGATGGTGCCGGCCATCGGTTGGCCCTTGCCGTAGGCCGACAGGCCCTTGACGTTGCGCACGATGGTCCAGACCGCCCAGAACAGGATGATCAGCCAGCCGACCAGGAAGAACGCCGTGATCACGCCCACCGCGAGGATCGCCACGCCGCGCCAGAAGGTCGAGATCTGGAAGTCGTAGTGCGAACGATCGAGCGAGGACGCGCCGTCCCGGTTCACGTAGGCCACGACCAGCCCGATCAGCGGCAGCACCGCCAGCAGGAAGCCGCCGAAATAGAGCAAGTAGACGAGTTGCGGGCTGTTCAGGAAGTTGGCCTGGAGGAAGGGCGGCGGTTCTCCTCCAGCCGGAGTGTTGGTCATGATCGGTCCCTGGACGATCAATTGACCTTGATCACCAATGTGCCGGCAATCATGTCGTGCAGACCGCGTTTGCGATCGGTCCAGCCCACCATGAGGAAGCCGATGCCCAGGATGATGGCGGAGACGAACTTGGCGAAATAGCGCCCCGTGGCGTGGAGGAACGTGAGACGCTGGCCTTGATCCGTCACCACTCGCAGGCCGACCGCCATCTTGCCCACCGTCGCGCCACGCTCGGAGCTCTCGAGCAGGGCGAAATACAGCCATCCGATCACCAGCGACACCAGATTGGCTGTCGGGTTGTAGTGGGCGTAGTCGGTGTTGAACATATCCATGCCGGTGGCGTAGCCGATCGCGCCGCCCGCAAAGCTCAGCAGAATGGCGTCGATGATGTAGGCGACCACGCGGATCCAGAAGCCGCCATAGCGTACCTGTGAGGGTTGGCTGGGCTGGGCATCCCATACCGGCGGCGGCGGTGCGCCAGAGCCCGAATTCGGAACGTTGCTCATGTCTCTCTCCTCAGTCGATCTTGATCACCAATGTACCGGCGATCATGTCGTGCAGGCCGCGTTTTCGGTCGGTGAAGGCAACCATCAGGAAGCCGATGCCAAGAATGAGGGCAGAGACGTACTTGGCGAAGTAACGGCCCGTGGCACGCAGGAAGGAGAGGCGCGCGCCCTGCTCGGTCACGATCCGCAGGCCGACCACCATCTTGCCAAGGGTTGCGCCCCGCTCGGAACTCGTCAGCAGGGCCTCGTAGAGCCAGTTGGTCGCGATCTGTATCGCGAAGGCCTGGAAATCGAAATGCTCGGGATCGCTGGAGAAGAAGTCGAGGCCGCTCACCGCGCCGATCACGGCGAAGGAGATCGTCAGCACGATGCCGTCGATCAGGGCGGCCACCACGCGGATCCAGAATCCGCCGTAGCGGTAGATCGCAGACGGTTGCGCGGCTCCAGGTGCGTCGTGCCAAGCCGGGGGCGGCGGCGCCTCGGTCATCCATCCACCCTGATGACGAGCGTATCGGCGATCATGTCGTGGATGGCGCGCTTGCCCTTGGTCCACGCAGCCAGCAGGAAGCCCAGCCCGAACGGCAGCAGGGGTGTGACGATCACCTTCGCGAAGTGTCGCGCCGTTGCGCGTCCGAACGACAACTGCATGCCGTCGGCGCGAACGATGCGCGCACCGACCGCTCGTTTGCCGAACGTGGCGCCGCGGGGCGAGCTGGTCATCAGGGCTTCGTAGAGCCAGCCCAGCACGAGCAGGCCACTGATGCCGATGAAAATGCCGAGGGCGACGGCGACATCCCGCATCTGCTCGTCCGACAGGAAAACGGCGCCGGCAATCGCGGCGATCATCAGCGCGGCCAGGAGGGAGATCGCCAGCGAATCGATGATCGCGGCGACGACGCGAATCCAGAAACCGGCTGGACGGTCCGCCAGAGCCGGCACGGACGCGGAGTGAGCCGCCCAATCGGGGGGCGGCGGCGCATTGGTCATGTCGACTTCTTGCTCCCCGAAGAAATCGGCTCAAACAAAACGGGCGG
>CAYZQZ010000489.1:0-3327 GCA_964480235.1 uncultured Reyranella sp.
CAAATAACAATACAAGGCTGGGTTAAAGCAGCAGATGCGGCAAGCGTAGGATTAGTAGTAACTCCATACACTTATTTTAGTTTAAATAACGGAGGAGTAGAAGCAACATCAACAAACTGGACCTTAACAGCTAACTGGCAGCTTGTCTCTCATACACATACTTTAAGTAGTGCTGCAACTAACACTACTAACATATTGTATTTCTTTACATCAAACGGTTCTTCCCCGGTAAGAATGTACTTAACCAAGACAGCAGTTATATCCGGAAAAGGACATGCAGTGCAGTGGCTACCAGGCGGAACAACAAGATCAGTAAGCGGTAGTTTAGTAACAGAGGTAGGATCTAGTACAATCAACGTAACAGATGTATCTTTTAATTCAAATGCACAGCCAGTTTTTGATGGAACTAACGATTCTATCAACCTAGGTCTTTTAAATATTACAAACACTCCTTTTACTTACGAAACAATAATAAAGACTGATTCTATTACAGGAGGGTATGCCTGGATTTTAGGTAAAGCAGGGTTTAATATGGGGTTAAATAGGTATAATGATTATCTCCAATTTTTTCTTTACGATTCAAGTAATACTTTATACGCTGCTGCTGGCGGTACTCTAAATACAAGTTCATACTTTCACGTAGTAGGGGTTTATACAGGAGCTAATCTAACACTATATGTAAACGGATTCCCAATACAAACATCAGCAGGTAGCATCACTGTTCCAAGAAATTATGACGGACAAACAACATACGTTGGAACCCCCAACGCAAGTAACTTATATTATCAAGGACAGATTCCAATTGTAAAAATTTACAATCGGGCATTAACAGCAAGTGAAGTACAGCAAAACTACCGAGCATATAAAACAAGATTTAATCTAGCATAACCATGGCAGTAGCACAAGGATTTAGTAAAATAACAACATCAGGTTCTGTATTTATGTATGATACTGCAGACGGAGTAAATTCATTTAAAGGAAAACCGGCAACTAATATTCTACAAGGAATATCACCAGGTATGGTTAACGCCCCACCTCTCTTTGTAGTTAGTTACGGAACAGAATCTGTTTATATTCCCGGGTTAGGTAAATCCGTTACGGCTAATTACTGTAATATCTATAATGATTACAACGGCGGTTCAGGACAGTGCTGTCCATCTCTATTTGCTTTTGGTTCTAATTTTACAACAGGAGTTACAGGATCAACAACTTACACCTATCAGATTATCTATAGAACCACAGACGGATACTATAGTGAAAATTATATGTACCGTTACGAATATGGACCTTCTGGGTATATAACTGAGGGTGGTTTACTATCTCCTTCAAGAATGGAAGATTTAGGGGATGGATGGATTCACGGTTGGGGTACTTTTACAACCAATGCAGCAACTACGAATATGTATGGTTTCTTATTCCATTATCAATACGCTACTCAAAACAAAGTGCAGGTAGCAGGAATTATGATAACTCAAGGATCTCAAGTTTTAAGACCTAACCAGTTTTTAGCACCGCAGGCAAGCAGATCAAACACTCAATCTTTACTGCCATTAATTAGTAATAGTAGTTTAAGCGTTTCAGATGTTTCGTTTAATTCTGTAGGAACTATGACTTTTGATGGAACTAATGATACAATTGGAATTGCTAGCAACTCTAATAATAATATTGCAGGTAATATAACAATAGAATTTATAGTAAACAGAACTGATGGTTATAACGGTGTTGTTGTACACAAAGAAGTACAGTATACTGTGTTAATAGCCAGTAATGGAGATATAACATACGCTGACAGTAGTAACTGGAGCTACAGCAATTTCGGATATCACTACTCAGGAATAACACCGGGAGTATTTCATCACGTAGCAGTTACTAAAAACGGAAGTACAGTAACAATTTACGTAGACGGAAATGTTGTAATATCTAAAAGCTTTGGTTCTGCTATAACTCAAACTAGCAATAATCTTTACATAGGATCTTACAACGGGTATGCTAACTACTTTGCCGGTCAAATACCAGTAACAAGACTTTACAACCGTGGATTAACACCCGGAGAAGTATTAAATAATTATAATCACTATAAAACAAAATACAATTTACCATGAGTACATTCCCAAATAGAAGATGGCTTGTAATACCGGCCGAAGAAGTACCTAACATTAATTTTGCACAGGTTGTAGAAGCCGGTCCTGATTCATTACGTTATTCTGTAGACAGAACTAAGACATTCGTTAAATACGAAATTAAAGTCGTTGAAGAAGACTACACAGTAGAAACAATCCAAGGAGAAACAAACGAGACAGGAACTTACACAGTCCTGGCCGGAACTTACGGAAGACCGGATATATACAAAGAAGAATATCCTGAATACAACCATGAGGAAATTTTACAACTACTTTTAGGGGAAGAATGGACTCTACCTACTACAATGCTTGAATCTTTTCCTAATTCCTAACATATTTATAATAAAATAAAACGACATGTCACATAAATTAGTATCTACAGTACCTGCAGTTTACAATGCACAAACTCAGGCCTCTTCAATCTTAACCATCACCCCTCAGCAAACTTCATTCAATGACAATGCCGGTTACGGTGGTCCTGGAATGGGTGGTACTACTCACACAGTTACTATCTCCGGTAATGTTTGGTCAAACTACGGTTTGGTAAACCAACAGTCTATCGATAGATTGAACTACAACTTGACTCAAGAGCAGTGGGATGCTTTTGTAGACGGTGAGAATTTAGTTTCTACCGGTTCTTACAATCAGGTTGTTGAGTCTGCTTTGTTGTACATTGCTGAAAATATCGGATCTTCTTACGGATTATCTCCTGCTAGCTGGTCAATGGAATTAGACTAATACGATGGCAATTTTAGGATCTAACTTAGAATACAACTACGGTTCATACTCATCAGTATATTTCCGTTTAGTGACTCACTTGACACCCTCAGGAGAGACTACTAACGTTGATGCATTTATGTATCCTTCTTCAGAAGCATTTGTTTCTGGTTCAGGGTATATTGGTTGTTTACCTTTTGCAGTATCAAACGTATCTGCTTCTTTAGACAATCCTGCAATTGACGTAGTTAATAAGAATCTTTACTATGTTACAGAAAAAGTAGTAGAGAGCTTGCAAGAATCATATCCAACCGCTACCTTTACCATTACTGGTATCCCCACTGAATAATTTAAATTAGAAATATAACGTTATGGAATCAACCAAATTAACCACCGAGGAGCTTGAAAAGCTTCAAGAAATCCAGCAAAAGAATTCTGCAGTTGCAACCGAATTAGTTAATCTGGAGATTGCCAAGTGACAAATTGACGC
>CAYZQZ010000490.1:0-3284 GCA_964480235.1 uncultured Reyranella sp.
GAGCTCCTGGGCTTCACCACCCGCGCGTGGACGGGCGGCCAGACCCGCGAGCAGTGGCTTGCCCCCGGCAAGCCCGCGAATCCGGGCCGCCTCAACGACCTGCGCCACATCGTCTACAAGAACGCCGACGCGCCGTGGCGCCGGGCCCGCAAGAATCTCGGCCTCATGCTCCGCGAGGGCATCCTCAAGGAGAACATCGACGGCGAAGCGCTGCTGTGGGCCCACAACCGCCTGCTGCCGCGCCCCGAAGAGCGCAAGATCCTGATGGTGATCTCCGACGGCGCGCCGGTAGACGATTCGACCCTGTCGGTAAATCCCGGCAACTACCTCGAGCGTCACCTGCGCGACGTGATCGACTGGATCGAGACTCGCTCGCCGGTCGAGCTGATCGCCATCGGCATCGGCCACGACGTGACGCGCTACTACCGCAAGGCCGTCACCATCGTCGACGCCGACCAGCTGGGCGGCACGATGATGGAGCAGCTTGCCTCGCTGTTCGACGAGGAAGACGCCAAGGACATTCGCGCCGCTGCCAAGGCTCCCAAGCGCACCGCGCGCTCGGCCGCCGCGACGGCGCCCGCGAGCGGCGGCAAGCCGGGCGGCGGCCGTCGCGCCGCCTGATCGCGGACACGCCGATCGATCTGCCGTGCTAAGGGGATCGCGGACCATGCGTCGCGCGATCCGCTCCCTCGCCTCCTTCTGCCTACTGGTTATCGCGGCCTGTGCCGCCACGACACCGGTCGCGCCGGTCGGCGCGCGCGATCTGCCGCTGCAGATACGCTCGACGTCGATCCCGCTCAGGCTCGACGACAGGCAGGCCAGCCAGGTCGGCAAGCTCAAGTGGCGCGGCGGCATCGCCATGACCGCCAATTCGCGTAATTTCGGCGGCTGGTCCGACCTGCAGGTCAGCCCCGACGGCAGCAAGTTGACCGCAATCTCCGACGAAGGCGGATGGCTCACCGCCACGATCGTCTACGACGGGGCTGGCAACCTGGCGGGCCTATCGGACGGCAGGATCGGGTCCTTGCACGGCCTGGACGGTCAGCCCCTTTCGGACAAGACACAGGCCGACGCCGAGGGGCTGTCGGCAATGCCCGACGGCTCGTGGCTGGTTTCCTTCGAACGCGAGCATCGCCTCTGGCGCTATGCCACGCTCGACGGCACGCCTGCGGCCCTGAACCTGCCCGAGGAATTCGGCCGACAGCCCAAGAACGGCGGCGTCGAGGCGCTACTGGCGCTGGGCGACGGCCGCATCGTGGCGATCAGTGAGGAGTTGATGACCGGCCCGGACGTCCGGGCCGGCTGGATCGGCGCACCCACCCGCGGTGGGCAATATCGCTGGAGCCGTTTCGATTATGCGTCGGAGCCCGACTTTGCCCCGACCGCGATCCGGCAGCTGCCCGACGGATCGTTCGTCACCCTCGAGCGCGCCTTCGATATGGTTCGTGGGGTGCGCTGCCGGGTGATGCGCTTCGATGCCGGACAGCTCAGGCCGGGTGGCACGGTGAAGCCCGAGGAATTGGCACGGCTCGCCTCGCCCTATGCCGTCGACAATCTCGAGGGGTTGTCGGTCACGCGCGGGAGCCGAGGCGAGACATTGCTGTGGCTGATCTCGGACGACAATTTCAATCCGCTCCAGCGCAACATCCTGCTGCTGTTCGAGTTGATGCCGTAAACAGCAAAAAGCCCCCGGCTTTCGGCCGAGGGCTGGATGGTGACGCCAATGGCGAAGGTTCAGGCCGCCAGCTTCTTCGCGTCCTTCTTGGCCTTGGCCGAGGTCACGCGGCGCTTCAGCGTCAGCATCTCCGGAGTGAGCTTGCTGTCGTTGGTGCCAAGCAGGTAAGCGTCGATGCCGCCGTTGTGCTCGATGGTCTTGATGCCGCGCGGCGTGAGACGCAGGCGCACCGAGTGGCCAAGCGCGTCCGACAGGACCGAAGCGACCTGCAGGTTCGACATGAACCGGCGCTTCGACTTGTTGTTCGCGTGGCTCACATTGTGGCCGTACTGAACGGACTTGCCCGACAGGGCGCAACGACGAGGCATGGCGGCTTCCGCTAAAAAACGAACCCGCCGAACGGCGGGAAGGCGGGCTTTGTAAGGGCCGGGCGATGGCCCGTCAAGCCATCGCAGCGGCCTGAATCATCGAGTGATTTCAGGGACCTAACGCAAGCCCTTGGGGGCCTCAGGCGAACCAGTCCACCACCCGTTCGGTGATGTCCTCGACCTGGTCCTCCGGAACCACCCGGCCACGGGCCGAGATTCCGGCCTGATGGACGGTCTCGGGATCGCCCGAGATCAACGGGTGCCACCAGTAGAGGTCCTGCTTGAAGTGGACCAGCCGGTAGCCGCAGGTCTTGGGCAGCCAGTCCATCTTGGCGACCACGGCCGGCGTCAGTTGGATACAGTCCGGCACGATCTTCTTGCGGTTCTTGTAATCGCGGCAGCGTGCGGTCTTGGGGTCGAGCAGCTTGCAACACGTGTCGGTCTGGGCGAGTTCGCCAGTGCCTTCATATTCGAGTTTGTTGACGCAGCACATGCCGCAGCCGTCGCACAGGGATTCCCACTCCTGCTTCGTCATCTGCGACAGCGTCTTGCGCTTCCAGAACGGCAGGCGCGCCTTGGCTTCCGCCTCGGCGGCGGCGCGGCGGGCGCGGCGGACGAACGATTTAGCGGCCATGGAAGGCTTCTAGCATACGCCGGGCCGCCGCGGCGGGGGTAGAACGGCCGGCTTCGACCTCGCGCTCCAGACCGGGCACCATCCGCCTGACCTCGGGATGCCTGCGAAGCTCGGTCAGCAGGGTCTCGCCGACCTCGTTCCACATCCAGGCGCGCGCCTGCTCGACACGACGGCGGGCGAAGCCCCGTTCGCCGACTGCTGCGCGGAAACGGCCGATCACGTCCCATACCTCGGCCACGCCCGCGCCGCTCAAGGCCGAACTGGTCGTGACTTCCGGCGTCCAGCCCTCGGTGGGCGAGCGCAGCATTCGCAGCGCATGCTGGTAGTCGGCCGCCGAGCGCCGGGCTGTCGCCTCGAGGTCCCCGTCGGCCTTGTTGACCACGATCAGGTCGGCAAGCTCGATGACGCCGCGCTTGATCCCCTGCAGATCGTCGCCGCCCGCAGGCAGCAGCAGCACGATGAACATGTCGACCATGTCGGCGACTGCCGTCTCGGACTGGCCGACGCCGACCGTCTCGACGATCACGACGTCGTAGGCGACCGAAAGGGCAGCGGCGGCGTCGCGCGTTGGCCGGGCCCGGCCGCCGAGCCGCTCGCCGGCCGCCAT
>CAYZQZ010000491.1:0-3281 GCA_964480235.1 uncultured Reyranella sp.
GGGCTGTTCAACATCGGCGGCGAGGGCCAGGCCTATATCGGCGGCCTGGGCTGCGGCCTGGCGATCCTCGCCTTCGACCGCTACCTGCCGGTCTGGGCGATGATTCCCCTGGCGGTCGCCGCGGCCGCCCTGTTCGGTGCGGCATGGGCTGCGGTGCCGGCCTGGCTGCAGGCCTGGCGCGGCAGCCACATCGTCATCACGACCATCATGTTCAACTTCGTCGCCTCGGCGCTGATGGTCTACCTGATGGTGAACGTGCTGATCGCACCCGGGTCGATGACGCCGCAGAGCCGCAACTTCGCGGCATCCGGCAAGCTGCCGCAGGTCCACGAGGTTCTGGGCTGGCTTGGCATCCAGGTGGCGCCGTCGGCGCTCAATCTCGCGATCGTCCTAGCGCTATTGTGTTGCGTGCTGGTCTGGGTGTTCCTGTGGCACACCCCGTGGGGCTATGCGCTGCGCACCATGGGGCACAATCCCGATGCGGCGGTCTATGCCGGCACCAACCTGCGCACCATGACGATGCTCGCCATGTGTCTTTCGGGTGCGCTGGCGGGCTTCGTCGGCGTCAACGAACTGATGGGCGTGCACCAGCGCATCGTGCTCGACTTTCCGGCGGGCTACGGATTCGCGGGCATCGCGGTCGCGCTGATGGGCCGCAACCATCCGCTGGGCATCGTGCTGGCGGCGCTGCTGTTCGGCGCCCTGCAGCAGGGCGGCGCCGAACTCGCCTTCGAGATTCCCAACATCACCCGCGAGATGGTGGTGGTGATCCAGGGTCTGGTGATCCTGTTCTCGGGGGCCCTGGCGCAATTGCCACGGCCGTGGCTGCAAATGCTTTTGTCGCGGCGGAGCTGAGCCTTGGCCGATCTCGGGACCCTGGTGTTGCTGACCCTGGCCGCCACCCTGCGCGTGGCGACGCCGCTGATCCTGTGCGCCATGGGAGGGCTGTTCTCCGAACGCAGCGGCATCATCGATGTCGGCCTTGAGGGCAAAATGCTGGTGGCGGCGTTCTTCGCCGCCGCGGTCTCCGCCGTCAGCGGCTCGGCCTGGACCGGCGTCGCGGCCGCGATCGTTGCGGCCGAGGTGCTGGCGCTGCTGCACGGCTTTGCCTGCATCACCCATCGCGGCAACCAGGTGGTGAGCGGCGTCGCCATCAACATCCTGGCAGCGGGCCTTACCGTGGTGCTGGGGGCGGCGTGGTTCGCCCGCGGTGGCCAGACGCCGGCGCTCGAAGCCGCAGGCCAGCGGTTGCTGCCGGTGTTCTTTCCAAACGCCGGCGACAACATCCTGGTCTATGCGGCACTCGCCTCGGTGCCACTCACCTGGTGGATCGTGAGCCGCACCCGCTTCGGCCTCCGCCTGCGCGCTGTCGGCGAGATGCCGCTGGCCGTCGAATCCGCCGGCATTTCCGTGACCTGGCTGCGTTACCGCGCGGTGCTGCTGTGCGGTCTGTTCTCGGGCTTGGCCGGCGCCTATCTCGCGATCGCGCAGAATGCCGGCTTTAGCCGTGACATGACGGCGGGGCAGGGCTTCATCGCGCTGGCCGCGGTGATCTTCGGCAAGTGGCGCCCGGTTCCGGCCTTCGGCGCCTGCCTGATGTTCGGCCTGCTCGATGCCGTCGCCATCCGGCTGCAGGGCGTGCGCCTGCCGGGGATTGGAGAAGTCCCGGTGCAATTGATCCAGGCCTTGCCGTATCTTCTCACCATCTTCCTGCTCGCGGGATTCATCGGCCGCGCGATCGCTCCCAAGGCGATCGGCGTGCCGTACGAAAAGGAGCACTGAGATGGATGACCTGCTGGCGACGGCGCGCACCATGATGCTGCGCGCTCATGCACCCTATTCCCGGTTTCACGTCGGGGCCGCCGTCCGCGACGAGGAAGGCGGTGTCCATGGCGGGTGCAACGTCGAGAACGCGGCCTACCCTCAGGGATGGTGCGCCGAGGCCTCGGCGATCGCCGCTTTGGTCGGTGCGGGCAGGAAGCGCGTGCTCGAATGCCTGGTGATCGGCCCCGGGCCGGACCTGATCACGCCATGCGGCGGTTGTCGCCAGAAGCTGCGCGAGTTCGCATCGGGTGACCTGAAGATTCATCTCTGCGGTCCGGACGGCTTGCACCGCACGGTGACCCTCGAACAGTTGCTGCCCCTGTCGTTCGGCCCCCATAGCCTGCACAAGCCATGATCGACGACATCAGGAAGCGCGCGCCGGGGTTCCGGCCGAAAGTCGCGGTGGTGCTGGGATCGGGCCTCGGCGGTTTCGTCGACGAGGTGAAGAAGGTCGCCGAGATCGCCTATGCCGACCTGCCCGGCTTCCCGCAGACGACCGTGAGCGGGCACGCCGGGCGGCTGGTGCTGGGCCATGTCGGACCGACGCCGGTCGCCGTGCTGCAGGGCCGCGCACACTATTACGAGCGCGGCCGCGCCGACGAGATGAAGGTGCCGGTCAACACCATGGCGGCGCTGGGCTGCGAAACCCTGTTGCAGACCAATGCCGCGGGCAGCCTCCGGCTCGACATGCCCCCGGGCGCGCTGATGGCGATCACCGATCACATCAACTTCACGGGCGTCAATCCGCTGTTCGATGCAGGGCCGGAGCGCCGCTTCGTCGACATGATCGACGCCTACGATCCCAAACTCACCGGACAGTTGCTGGCAGCGGCCAAAAGGTCGGGCATCGACTGCCATGCAGGTGTCTATATCTGGTTCTGTGGCCCGAGCTTCGAGACGCCGGCCGAGATCCGCGCCGCCAAAGCGCTGGGTGCCGATGCGGTCGGCATGTCGACGGCACCGGAGACGATCCTGGCCCGCCATGCCGGCCTCAAGGTCGTGGGCCTGTCGGTCATGACCAACTACGCGGCAGGCATGGTGCCGGGCGGCATCGGGCACGACCAGACCATTGCCGTGGCCAACCAGGCCTCCGGGGACGTGCGCCGGTTGCTGCGTGCCTTCCTCGAAGGCTACGCCTGACGGACCGCATGCTCCCGCAGGAAATCATCCGCCGGAAGCGCGATGGCCACGAGCTGTCGGCCGACGAGATCGCCTTCATCGTGCGCGGCATCCATGACGGCAGCCTGAGCGAAGGTCAGGTCGCGGCCTTTGCGATGACGGTGTTCTGGCGCGGCATGACCACGCCCGAGCGGGTGGCGCTGACGCTGGGCCTGATGCACTCCGGCGTGAAGCTGGACTGGAGCGATCTCGGCCTGCCTGGGCCGGTGGTCGACAAGCATTCGAGCGGCGGCGTCGGCGACAAGGTGAGCCTGATCCAAGGTATAACTCGCGTTGGC
>CAYZQZ010000492.1:0-3279 GCA_964480235.1 uncultured Reyranella sp.
GGTCGGACCGACATGCGGCGCGGCATGAACGGGCTCGCATTGCAGGTGCAGGAAGCACTCGGACGTGATCCGTTCGTCGGCGACCTGTTCGTGTTCCGCGGGGCTCGTGGCGACCTGATCAAGATCCTCTGGCACGACGGCCTCGGGCTCTCGCTCTACGCCAAGCGGCTGGAGCGGGGCAGGTTTGTCTGGCCGCCGAGCGTGCCTGCACCACCCACTTCGCCGCGTCCGCCGGAGGAACGCTCGATCTCCATCTCTGCCGCGCAGCTCGCCTACCTTCTGTCCGGCATCGACTGGCGTAACCCGGTTCACACATTCCGGCCGGAACGCGCGGGATAGCAGTACTTTCCGCGAGCGGCGCAGGGTGGTCTGTGATTCTCTCCGGGCATGGATTCGCCAGCCGATATCGAGACGCTGAGAGCCGCACTCGCTGCCGAGCGCGCCCGGGCCGCTCATCTCGAAGCCGAGTTCGCGCTGGCACGTGCGAAGAACGCCGACGACGCAGCGACGATAGCAGCCCAGAACCTGGAGATCGCCAAGCTCAAGCGGCAGATATACGGACCGCGCTCAGAGCGCACGGCGCGGTTTCTCGATCAGATGGAGCTGGGGCTCGAAGAGCTGGAGGCCGACGCCACCGAGGACGAGATCGCTGCCGAGCGCGCCGCAGCCAAGACGACGAACGTGGCACCGTTCACGCGCAAACGCCCGTCGCGCCAACCCTTCCCGGATCACCTGCCGCGCGAGCGCGTCGTCGTTCCGGCGCCGACGACCTGCGACTGCTGCGGTGGCACGCGACTGCGCAAGCTCGGCGAGACCATCACCGAGACGCTGGAGGTGATCCCCCGCCAGTGGAAGGTCATCCAGCACGTGCGCGAGAAGATGACCTGCCGGGACTGCGAGACGATCAGCGAGCCGCCGGCACCGTTCCATGTCATCCCGCGCGGCTGGGCCGGCCCGAGCCTGCTCGCCATGCTGCTGTTCGAGAAGTTCGGGCAGCATCAGCCGCTGAACCGTCAGGCCGAGCGCTATGCGCGCGAAGGTGTGCCGCTCGCACTCTCCACGCTCGCCGATCAGGTCGGCGCGGGTTGTGCGGCGCTGGATCCGCTGCTTCGCCGTGTCGAGGCACACGTCCTCGCTGCCGAGCGCTTGCACAGTGACGACACCACGGTGCCCGTGCTTGCGAAGGGCAAGACGCACACCGGCAGATGTTGGGTCTACGTTCGGGATGATCGGCCGTTCGGCGGCGGCGCGGATGCAGATGGGCATCCGAAGCGCCAGCAGGGATCCGCTCCACCGGCAGCGATGTTCTACTACTCACGCGATCGCGGCGGGACGCACGTCGAGGCGCATCTCGCCCGCTGGTCCGGGCTGCTGCAGGCCGATGCCTACTCCGGCTACACCAAGCTCTACGTGGCCGAACGCAAGCCGGGCCTGATCCTGGAAGCTGGCTGCTGGGCCCATGCGCGCCGACCGTTCTTTGCACTCGCGGATATCGAGGTCAGCGCCCGCCGGAAGGCCGAGGGCAAAGCACCCGCGCCGATCTCGCCTATGGCGCTGGAGATCGTGCAACGCATCGATGCTCTGTTCGAGATCGAACGCGACATCAACGGCAAGAGCGCCGACGAGCGCCGCACCGTCCGCCGGGAGCTGAGCCGACCGCTGGTCGACGAGTTGGAAGCTCGCATGCGTGCCGAGCGGCCGAAGCTCTCGCGCGGCAGCGACCTCGCCAAAGCCATGGACTACATGCTCAAGCGCTGGCCCGCGTTCACGCGCTTCCTCGACGATGGGCGCGTCTGCCTGTCGAACAATGCAGCCGAGCGGGCCCTGCGCGGAATCGCACTCGGAAGAAAGTCGTGGCTCTTCGCCGGCTCCGATCGCGGCGGCGAGCGCGCTGCAGCCATGTACAGCCTGATCGTCACGGCAAAGATGAACGACGTCGACCCACAAGCCTGGCTCGCCGACGTCCTCGCCCGCATCGCCGAGCATCCGGCCTCGCGCCTCGACGAATTGCTGCCCTGGAACTGGCGGGCGGCAAACGCACCGGTCAACAAGGCTGCTTGAAAAGCGCCGCCCCTGCGGTGCTCACCGGATGCGTACGACACCACCGTCGATGAAGGTCTCCCTCCGGTGAGCACCGCCTTGTCGCTTGGTAGCCATTGATCGATTCTTCCAGGCTCGTGATGGATTGAGGCGAGCGAGGATGTGCCCACGATGTCGGATGTGGACACAAACGGCGAGAAGCTTCGGCGGCGGAACAAGCGCTGGCCGGATGAGCTGAAGCGCGAGATCGTGGCGGCCACTTATCTGCCTGGGGCTTCGGTCTCGGTCGTGGCGCGCCAGTACGACGTCAATGCCAACCAGGTTTTCGCTTGGCGCCGTCGCTTTTGCACGGCGACCGAGATTACGACGCCGGCGTTGCTGCCGGTGACGATCACGCCCGAGCCCGAGGAGAAGCCGACGTCAGCCGTTTCCGACACCATCGAGATCGAGGTTGGCGGTGACTGCCGTGTGCGCGTCGGATCAAACTTCGACGGTCGCGTGCTGAAGCGGGTGCTCGACGTGCTGAGGAAGCGATGATCCCGGTCCCGTCCGGCGTGCGCGTGTGGCTCGCGGTCGGACGCACCGACATGCGGCGCGGCATGAACGGACTGGCACTCCAGGTGCAGGAGGCGCTCGGCCGTGATCCATTCGTCGGTGACCTCTTCGTGTTTCGCGGGGCGCGTGGCGACCTCATCAAGATCCTCTGGCACGATGGCCTCGGGCTGTCGCTCTACGCTAAGCGGCTCGAGCGAGGCCGCTTTGTATGGCCGCCGATTCTTCCTGCGTCATCAGCATCGCCGCGTCCGCCCGAGGAGCACGCGATCTCCATCTCCGCCGCACAACTCGCCTACCTTCTGTCCGGCATTGACTGGCGTAACCCGGTTCACACATTCCGCCCCGAACGTGCGGGATAGCAGCGCTTTCTGAAGGCGGCGGACTGTGCTCTGTGATTCCATCAGAGCATGGATTCGCCACCTCCCGATCTTCCCGACGACATCGATGCGCTCAGGGCCGTTGCGGCTGCGGCGCTCGCCCGGAACGCCGACGATGCGGCAACAATCGCACGTCAGAGCCTGGAGATCGCCAAGCTGAAGCGGCAGATCTACGGTCCTCGCTCGGAGCGGACGGAGCGGTTGCTCGACCAGATGGAGCTGGAGTTCGAAGAGCTGGAGGCCGCTGCTACTGAGGACGAGATCGCTGCCGAGCGCGCCGCAGCCAAGACGACGAACGTGGCACCGT
>CAYZQZ010000493.1:0-3270 GCA_964480235.1 uncultured Reyranella sp.
AGTCGGCGACCTGGCGCAATGCCTTTCTGTACGGCGCCATGGAGTTGCGGCACGGCGTGCTAAAGCTGCCAGCGCGCGGACCGAGCGCCGACACGTTGGCCGGCCTCTCCTCCGACGTGCTGTTCGACGCCCTGTCGATCCGCGTCGATCCGGCCAAGACCGCGGGCAAGTCGTTCATCATCAACTGGACCTTCACCGACCGCGACGAGCGGCTGGCCATGACCCTGAAGCACAGCACCCTGACGCATCGCCCTGGGCAGTCGCCCGCGGCAAATGTCTCGATCGTCACCACGCGGACAACCCTCGACGCCATCATTATGCGTAAGCTCGCCGCGCCCGACGCGGTGGCATCGGGGGCGCTGCGCTTCGAAGGCGACGTATCGTGTGTGGTACAACTCTTCGGCGCGCTCGATCCGCCGTCCGATCCGATGTTCGAGATTTTGACGCCAGGATCCGGGCGCGGCTGAGCGCGCCGGGCCGGCCGTGCTGGGTGCTTGACATCGGCCGGCGCCGCCTCTGTGATGCTGCCAACGACAAGAAATAGAAAAGCAGCATAGGGAGGTAGCGTGATGTCCAAGAGTCTCATTGCGCGTGTCATCGGCATTTCGGTAGCCGCCGCGGCAGCCCTGTCGCTGGGCTTCGCTGCCCAGGCCCAGGAAAAGAAGCTCAAGATCGGCGTGATCTACGACCTGACCGGTCCGCTGGCCGGCGGCGGCTCGGAACTGCAGTACATCGGCGCCAAGATCATGCTCGATCAGTATGTGAAGACCGGCGTCGAGGGGTACAAGGTCGAGGTCGTCTATGCCGACGCCCAGTCGAAACCCGATGTGGCGATCAACGAAGCGACCCGCCTGATCGAGCAGGAAAAAGTCGACATGGTGATGGGCTTCTATTCTTCGGCGCAATGCGTGCCGGTGGCGGCCAAGGTCGAGCAGCTCAAGAAGTTCATGTGGATCACGACTTGCATCTCCTCGGCGGTGCTGGAGAACAAGAACTACAAGTACGTCTTCCGTCCTCAGGCGTCGGGCAACCAGTTCGGCATGATGACGATGGACATGATCCAGACCTACTCGAAGTCCAAGCTCGGCAAGGAGCCGAAGGACCTGCGGGTCGCCATCATCCACGAGGACGGCGCCTATGGTGTCGACGTCTCGAAGGGCAATGAGGCCGGCGCCAAGAAGGCAGGCTTCAACGTCGTGCTGAAGGAAGGCTACTCGGCGACCGCGCCGGATCTGTCGGCACTGGTCACCAAGCTCAAGCGCGCCCGGCCGGATGTGATCTTCCACACCGGATACAACCCCGACATCACGCTGTTCGCTCGCCAGGCGCGGGAACAGGGCCTCAAGGTCGCCGCCATCGTCGGTCATGGTGCCGGTTACGGCGTCTACGAGAAGCTCAAGGAAGGCATGGGCCCGGACGCGAACTATCTGTTCAACACCGATCCCATCTCGATCTGGCTGACCAACGAGAAGACGCTCGACCCGAAGCTGCCGCCGGTGATCAAGATGATCGGCGAGGAGTTCGACAAGGTGAAGCCCGGCGTGGCGATTCGTTCCGCGCATGTCGGTATGGCGGCGTCGAATGCATACGTGCTGATGACCGAGGTGGTGCCGAAGGCGATCAAGAAGTACGGCGGCATCGATCCGGACTCGCTGCGCAAGGCGGCGCTCGAGGTCGACCTGCCCGAGGGCGGCACGATGCTGGGCTTCGGCGTGAAGTTCCCGGGAGAAGGCGCGACCATGGCCGGCCAGAACGAACGTTCGTTCCCGGTCGTCATCCAGTATGTCGACGACAAGTCGTACGTCGTGTGGCCGAAGAGCCAACAGCAGCGCGAGCCTGTGCTGCCGTTGCCGAAGGGCATGACCTACTCGAACCAGTAGGCGGGCCGCGTAGCTTCGACGGAGTACCGGCAGTGCTGGAAGTATCCGGGCTGGTGAAGCGCTTCGGCGGCTTCACCGCCGTGAACGGCGTGTCGTTCAAGGTCGCGCAGGGCGAGATCCTCGGCCTGATCGGCCCCAATGGGTCGGGCAAGAGCACGATCTTCAACATGCTGTCAGGGACGTTCCCGCCTTCGGCAGGATCGATCCTGTTCGAGGGCCAGGAACTGGCGGGCCTCGCGCCGCATCGCATCATCAACCGCGGCGTCGGCCGCACCTTCCAGATTCCGCGGCCGTTCAAGCGGCTCACAATCTTCGAGAACGTGGCGCTCGCTGGGTATTTCGGCCAGGACCGCCACAGCACGGCCAGGGCCTTCGACTCTGCGGAGAAGGCGCTCGCCATGGTCGGTTTGCCGACCGACCGGCAGTCGCTGGTCGACGGGCTGGGGGCCGCGGGCCTCAAGAAGCTTGAACTCGCCAAGGCGCTGGCCACCGGACCCAAGCTGCTGCTGGCCGACGAGAGCCTGGGCGGCCTCGACGAGACGGAGATGGACCAGGCTGCCGACATGCTGCGCAAGATCCGCGACGAACTCGGCATCACCATCATCTGGGTCGAGCACATCATGGGTGTGCTGATGCGGGTGGTCGATCGTGTCATGGTGCTTGATCATGGCGAGAAGATTTCCGAGGGCCTGCCCAGCCAGGTCTCGAGCGATCCCAGGGTGATCGAGGTCTATCTCGGCACCGACGCAGACGCCACGCAAGCCGCCGCCGCGGAGGCACGCCGATGAGCGTCATGCTGGACCTGAAATCCGTCGATGCCGGCTACGGCACTTTCCAGGCGCTGTTCGACGTCAGCCTCGACGTCAAGGCGGGCGAGGCGGTCGGCGTGATCGGTCCCAACGGCGCGGGCAAGACGACCCTGATGCGCGTGATCTCGGGCCTGATCCGCCCGACCCGCGGCAGCATCACGATGGAAGGCGCCAACGTTCTTGCCACGGCCCCGCACAAGATCGTCAGCCTCGGCATCGCGCACGTGCCGGAGAATCGCCGGCTCTTTCCGCGGCTGACCGTGGAAGACAACCTCAGGATGGGCGCCTTCATGCCGGAGGCGCGGCCCAAGTTCGCGCAACGCCTGGAGTTCGTGTTCGACCTGTTCCCGCGCATGAAGGAGCGGCGCCACCAGATGGCCGGTACCATGTCGGGCGGCGAGCAGCAGATGTGTGCCATAGGCCGCGCGCTGATGAGCGATCCCAAGCTGCTGCTGCTCGATGAGCCGTCGGCCGGTCTGGCGCCGGTCGTGGTGCAGCAGGTCTTCGAGCTGGTGAAGCGCATCCGCTCGGGCGGGCTCACCGTGCTGATCGTCGAGCAGAACGTGCAGCAGGTGCTGAAG